>JAZLAO010000133.1:0-6462 GCA_045613205.1 Eubacteriales bacterium
CCGGTTCTCCGACGGCTCGAAAATATAGTCGAAAAATTTTCGTATGGATAAACCATACTCCATTTTCTCGTTATTTTCTTCGGGCGCATCGCGAAAAACAGTTATCAACTGTTTTTCCCTCGCTTACCTTCCGCCCCTGCCAAAAAAAGAACGAGATGGCTTTAGTCGTCTCGTTCTTTTTTATTTAATATGTCGCATCGACTTTTTGTATTGCAATTGCACATTTTTTATGATATAATGAAAAGAAAAACGAAGGACAACCAAAAATGATTTCAAAGGAAACTATAGATTTAGTGACGAAATTCAGAGACGATCGTGACTGGTCTCAATTTCACAACCCGAAGGATTTGGCTATATCCATAAATCTCGAGGCAAGCGAGCTTCTTGAGATATTTCAGTGGAGTGGCGGTGATCTTGAGTGCGGTGATAAACTTGACAGGATTAAGGAAGAGCTTGCAGACGTGCTGTGCTACTGCGTGCTTTTGGCCGACAGATGCGGTCTTGATATGGACGAAATTATCCGCGAGAAGGTTAAGAAAAACGGCGAAAAATATCCCGCTGAAATCGCACGCGGAAACAAAGAAAAATACACCGAGCTTAAGCTCGAAAAATAAAGGAGCGTTTCATGAAAACACTTGTAATTATACTTGCCTTAATAGGCGGTCTGTTCCCTATTCTGCTCAATATTTTCAAGCGCAAATCGGCAGAAAACCCCATTCCCGAGAACGTAAATGACGTTTATGACGAGGAGACCTACGCAAGGTGGCGCAGCTACAACGCCGAGCATTCGAGGCTCGATCTCATCTCCGGCATAGTATCGCTGATCGTTACGCTTACACTTCTTTTGACAAACGTATATTCGGCATTTGCATCACTATTCCCTGACGGTCTTATCTGGCAGGTGGTTGCGGTCATACTGCTCGAAACCCTGGTTACCCAGGTTGTCAGCGTGATTTTCGGCTATTTTTCCACTATGGTTATTGAGCAGAAATACGGCTTTAACAAGTCGACTGTCAAGACCTTCATCACCGACAAGATCCGCGGATTCATTTTATCCTTAGTGCTCGGCCTTTTCTTAGGCTTCCTGATGCTGGGCTTACACTTGTGGCTCGGCGACAACATTATCATTCTCTTTACCGTCGTTCTCTTCATCTTCACTATGCTTATTTCCTTCCTGTATCCCGTATTCAGCAAAATCGGCAACAAGTTCACCTCACTTGAGGAGGGCGAGCTTCGCACCAAGCTTATGGAACTTCTGACGAGCCACGGCTACAAGGTACGCGACATTAAGGTAATGGACGCGTCGAGAAGAACCACCAAGCTTAACGCATACTTCTCCGGCTTCGGCAGTACGAAGACCATCGTGCTTTACGACAACCTCGTGAACGCCATGAGCACCGAAGAGATCTGCGCTGTATTTGCCCACGAGCTCGGCCACGGTCTGCACAAGGACGTGCTTAAGATGCAGATCATGAATATCGGAAATCTTTTACTTATGGCAATTGCGGTTTGGATTAGCGTAGGCGAGCCCGGACTGCACGCAGCGTTTGGCTTCGAGGAGATCAACTACGGCTTTGCTTACATACTGACAGGAATTTTCATCTCGCTTATTCAGCCCTTTACATCGATGCTTATCAACGCGTATAGCCGAAAGGCAGAGTACCGTGCCGACCGTCAGGCGGTTTCGGAGGGCTACGGACAGGCTATGGTTGGCGCACTTAAAAAGCTGGCAAGAGAGAATTTTGCCGAGCTTGCTCCCACACGTATCAGCGTGCTTCTCGAATACAGCCATCCTCCGCTTTCCGAAAGAATTTCCGCAGTGGAAAAACAGCTTTCTAAGAGGTAAAAAAACATGAGTGCAAAGGTTTATTTTTCAAGGACTATAACTCCAGAGAAGGTTCTGGAACTTTACAAGCTTCTCGGCAGAGATCTGCCCGGAAGAGTTGCGGTTAAGGTACACTCGGGCGAAAAGGGCAACCAGAATTTCCTGCGCCCAGACTTCTGGAAAAGCGTGATCGATCACGTTGGCGGTACTGTTGTTGAGTGCAACACCGCATACGAGGGTGAAAGAAACGTCACCGCACGTCACGTGAAGCTTTTTGCCGACCACGGCTGGACCAAATATTTCGACGTTGATCTCCTTGACGCAGAGGGACCCGACCTTGAGCTTGAGATTCCGGGTGGCAAGGTAATAAAGAAAAACTACGTTGGTAAAAACATAAAAAATTACGACTCAATGCTTGTGTTATCCCACTTCAAGGGTCACCCGATGGGCGGTTACGGCGGCGCGCTGAAGCAGCTTTCTATCGGTGTTGCCTCCTCCTTCGGTAAGGCGTATATTCACGGTGCGGGCGTACCCGAGAACATCTGGACTGCCGACCACGATTCCTTCCTCGAATCGATGGCAGATGCGGCAGGCTCGGTTGTGGAATACTTCAAGGGCAATATTCTTTACGTCAACGTGATGAAGAATATGAGCGTCGACTGCGACTGCTGTGCGATTGCCGAGGATCCTTGTATTGCCGATATCGGTATTCTCGTATCCGACGACCCCATAGCTATCGATCAAGCCTGCGTTGACCTGGTTTACGCCTGCTCCGACCCAGGCAAGCCTCACCTTATAGAGCGAATTGAGAGCCGCAACGGAATTCACACCATCGAGGTGGCGGCCGCCCTTGGTTACGGAAGCCGCAAATACGAACTTATTGAGATTGAATAAAATCAAAATTTAAACAAAAAAACAACCAAAATGCAACGTTTTGTTAGCATTTTGGTTGTTTTTGCTATGTTTAAAGAGAATTACGGTATATTAAAAGATCTTGATAAATCGCCTCAGAAATGTCAAGATTTCCCTTTCCTACGCCGAGCCCAACTCCCGGCTTTATACTACCGTGGAAGTCGCTTCCGCCGCTTTCAAGAAGGCCAAATTCTTTAGCAATCGCCTTTGAGGCAACAATTTGTTCGTCTGTGTAGGAGGAATGCATGGTCTCTATTCCAACAAGGCCTACTTCTATATGCTCGGGAAGCATTCGGCGAAGCTCGTCCGCGTCAATCTCCTTTAGGGGATGGGCCAGAACCGATACGGCGTTTATCCCTCTCAAAAAGCAAATAGCATCCGCGAGTCCAAGTCTTGGCGGGGGCGTATAAATGCCGCGCTTTTCATCGAGAAGCCTTTCGAATGCATCCGGAACCGAGCTGACGTAGCCCTTTTCCAAAAGCTCGGCGGCGATATGGGCGCGGTTTACCCTGCCCTTCACGTTTCTTTTTTGTATGCTTTTATAATTTATATCGTACCCCATAGCGCAAAGCTTGTCTATCAGGTCGATATTACTTTTTTCTTTTAGCCCATGATATTCGATGCAAAGGCCCTCAACCTTTTCGTAATGCTCGGGGTCTATAAACAAGCCGAGAAGGTGAAATTCCTTCCCTTTATAAACGGTGGAGAGCTCAACTCCGCCAACGGCGGTAACGCCAAGGCGCTTTGTTTCCTTCATAAATTCGGGCAGGCCGGAAACGGTGTTATGGTCCGTCAGGGCGATTATTATATTTTTCTCTTTTGCCGCGGCGGCAAGCTCGGCAGGCGTAAAGCTACCGTCCGAATGCACCGTGTGGGTGTGAAGATCACAGTTCATTTTTTCTCCTCGCCTTTATCCTTGTTCTTGTCAAATCATAGCTTATCCCAAGCAGCCAGTCGACAGTATCGTCGTCGCAGGAGCCGTCGAGAGCTACCGTTAGCCAATGAGTTTTGTTCATATGATAGGCCCTGAAAATTCCGGGCTCAACCCCTGCAACAGACTCAATAACCTCGGGTGCGCATTTCAGGTTGACTATGTCAACGCGCCCCTCTCTGCCCGGGATTATTCTGCTATATTCAACATTCATTGCAATTGCAAACCACTTACGGCTGTCCGAGTGGCGAAAAACGCCGGTCTCAAAATCCTCCTCAAAGGGATAGTCTGCCTTCACGTTGTACCTGTCAAGCACAATGGCTTCAAATTCTTTTCTTGTCATTTCCTAACCCCGGGGTTATTCTTCAGAATTAAAAATACATTCAATAAATCCAAAATCTCCGACTACGTTTGCGCAGAAAATGCTACCGTCATAGTCGACGCCTAGTTCAAGATACCTTGGCTCGCCATTCGGTCTGTCTAATTCATAATAGGTGTAAACATGCTCAGCGCAGGGCTCACCGCAGTCAGCCTTAAACGTCGCTATACTAAAATCATCGGTGCTTGCGAAATAGTCCTTCGCCGCGTCAAGAGAAATCACTCTCTCCTTAGAATACTTGTGCGGCCAACCTCCAATACAGCGCACCTCACAGTCAAGCTCTTCCCCACTGAAAACGTTGAGGCCCGGGGTGGAAATCTTTTGAGCATTGTCATCGTAATAGAATATGCAATACTCGTCCGCGGTATAAAAATCAATCTGTGTTATGCCGATCCGGTTTCGGTCGAAGGTGCTTTCGTAGGTTATTTCAAGATAACACCAATAGTACACGTCGTCACATCGCACCGGGAAGGTGCTATACGCAGTCTTAACTATTTCAGGGCCGTCATACGATGCTTCGCCGGCCAAAAGTCCATCCCAGCCGATCTCGCTTGTAGGGCCATCGTAAATCGAAAGAAGCACATCTATCTGATCTCTGAGATCTTCGTCTTTCGCATTTGCGGCAGGAGAAAACAGATTACAAATCGCCTCAACATCTTGGTTATCCAGAGCCTCAAAGAACGAGGAAACAGCATCCTCATACTTCCTCTGCTCCTTCAGCTCTCCCATATCGAGCCAACCGCAACCGCAAAGCGATAGCACGCATAAAAGACAAGTCGTATTAAATAAAAACATTTTGATTGCTTTCATATTTTCCTCCTTTGCCCCCTCACGTTTTGCGCCTTTTTCCTTACATTAATATTATATCATAAAAGGTGTTAGTTTTCAAGGTGAAAAAATCGTTTTAATATTTGATGTTGTGTCAACCGTTGCCGGAACGATACTTAATCGTTTTAGTTTAGGTCGCAGATTATTCACCCCAAACTCGCTGTGTGACCCGGGACTCATACCTCAAAGGTCTTGATGCACAAACCCACAACCGCATACAAAACCAAAAAGCAGTCCACAAGAGACTGCTTTTCATTTAGAAATAGTACACTTACACCGATACAATAGATTGATTTGAAATATAGCGGTGCGTTTTTGTATTGCTTTAAAAAAGTATAAATTTATTTAAGGGCTGGGAATTGCTCCCAGCCCTTTTAGGTTTTGATTACATACTCCAATAAACCTTTGTGTTTGAATCCTTCCAAGAGGAAGACCAACCGGAAGGCGCGCTTGCGATTTCGCACTTGATCGTCAAGTTGGAGCAACCGACGAATGCGCCCGAACCGATGTATTCAATGCACGTAGGAATAAAGATTGAAGTAATTGTGGTGTTGCCACGGAATGCGTTTTCACTGATACCGCTTATAGCTTTACCGTTAATGCTTGTGGGAAGCGTAATTGTTGCGCTCGAACCGCTATAACCGTAAATTACGGCGGTATCTCCGTTAACCAACGCCCACTTTAAGCCATCGATGGTTACGTCGCTTGTGCCTGCGTAGCTCCATACAACAGGACAACTTGAGGAATTCCAAGTGCTTTCCCATCCGGAAGGCTTCGCAGATTCCTCGCAAAGAATAGAAGCACCCGAGCAACCGGAGAAGGCATATGCCTGAATCTCGGTAACGCTATTGGAAATTACGGCTGTTGTAAGAGTCGTGATATCAGCGAATGCATAGGTTTCAATGCAAACAACACTGTTAGGAATTACGATAGAGGTAAGCGTTGTATTTCCATTAAATGCGTTCGCCGCAATACGATCAACGGTCATGCCGTTAATCGTTGAAGGAATTGTCAATGTCGTTGCCGTTCCTTCGTATCCGATAATTCTTACCGTTTCGCCATCCATGGAGATCCACCTAAGGCCTTCAGTAGTAGTTCCTCTTTCACAGCCGTATCCCCAAGTAACAGGACGGGAAGAAGAGTTCCAAGTCGAAGTCCATGCACCCGGTTGTTCCTCAATCTGACAGTTGATGCTGAGCGAAGAGCAACCCGTGAATGCATAGCCGCCCATAGTGTTTACGCCGTAAGGGATCGTAATGCTTTCGAGTTTCGAGCAATTCTGGAATGCATAGCTACCGATCTCACTTACTTCATCATTAAGCGTGATGCTCGTAATATTCGAGCAACCGTTGAATGCTGCGGTAGGTATGCTTGTTGCGTCAGTAACCGTTACGCTGGTAATGGTTGACGGAATATAGTAGAAGTACGATCTGTTGTAATAATAACCACTGTAAAGATAGTTGATACAACTGTACTGCCACGTTGCCCCGGATACGTTTGAATATTGCTTGTTCGTAAATGCTGTAGACGAACTGGCTGAAAATCCGTAACTGCTACTTGTTGTAGATGTTGTCGTATATCCAAAGA
>JAZLAO010000134.1:0-6232 GCA_045613205.1 Eubacteriales bacterium
GAAAGCTTGGCAGAACTACTGCACAGCGTAAGGCTATGCTTCGCGGCATGGTTACTCTTCTCCTTGAAACCGGCAAGATCGAAACTACCTACACCAGAGCGCAGGAAGTTTCCGCAAAGGCTGACGAGATGATCACCCTCGCAAAGAAGGGCGACCTCGCTTCCTACCGTGCAGCTCTTGCTTACATCACCAAGGAAGACGTAGCAAAGAAGCTCTTCAGCGTTATCGCTCCCGCTTACGAGAACGTAAACGGCGGTTATACGCAGATTTTAAAGATGGGTCCCCGTCGTGGCGACGGTGCTGAAACAGCAATCGTTAAGCTCACTAAGTAAGACCCAAAAAGCAGGCAAGCCGTAAGGCGAGCCTGCTTTTTAATTTTAAAAAATTTACACTTGACAAATTACTTTTTGGGTAGTATAATATTTATGGTTTAAATTGCTACAAAAGGGAGTAGTTGGCGCATATTTGCGTTCGACAGCCGTCAAAACAGCCATTAGGCTCGGTTTGTCGATATTAACAACAAGACTTTTCGCAAGGTGTTTGCGAAGAGTCGTTTTTTTATGCTTATTTAAAAATAAAAAATAAAAGAAAGGCATTACTATGAACGAACTTCTGACTCTGTTTGACGGTCTCGTCGGTTTCTTCTCGGTGAGCGGTCTCAAGATGATAGCAATGTGGGTAATAGGTGGTATACTTATTTATCTTGCTATCAAAAAGGAGATGGAGCCTACGCTTCTTCTTCCTATCGGCTTCGGCGCAATTCTTATGAATTTCCCGGGTGTAATTGAACAGCTTCCCGATGGTAGCTACAGCTACCATTTCGTTGGCGAAACGCTTGAAACACTTTACAACGCAGGTATTGCTAACGAACTCTTCCCCCTGATACTCTTTATCGGTATCGGTGCGATGATAGACTTCGGTCCGCTTCTTTCCAACCCCAAGCTTATGATTTTCGGCGCGGCTGCACAGTTTGGTATATTCTTTACTCTCTGCATGGCGTCGATATTCTTCCCCGAGATCAAGGACGCGGCATCTATCGCAATTATCGGTGCTGCAGACGGTCCTACCTCTATCGTAGTTGCAAATGAACTCGGTTCAAACTACGTTGGTGCTATAACTGTTGCTGCATATTCCTATATGGCACTCGTGCCGATAATTCAGCCTCCGGTTATCAAGGCTCTTACCACCAAGAAGGAGCGCCAGATCCGTATGGCATACAATCCTACTGCCGTTTCCAAGACTACGAAGATTCTCTTCCCGATAATAATTACTATCGTTGCGTGCATCTTCGCTCCCTCGGCAGGCTCTCTTATAGGCTTCCTTATGTTCGGTAATCTTATTCGTGAGTGCGGAGTTCTTGATTCTCTTTCCGAAACCGCGCAGAAGGTTTTGGCGAATCTTATTACCATATTCCTTGGTATCACCATCGCATTCAATATGACAGCCGAGCAGTTCCTCAGCATTCCTACGCTTCTCATTATGGGACTTGGTCTTATTGCCTTTATCGTTGACACCGCAGGCGGCGTTCTCTTCGCAAAGGTCTTCAACGTAATTCTCAAGGCTCTCGGCAAGCCGCCCATCAATCCTATGATAGGCGCAGCGGGCATATCGGCATTCCCGATGTCCGGCAGAATCGTACATAAAATGGCACTTGAGGAGGATAATCAGAATTTCCTTCTTATGCATTCTATCGGTGTTAACGTATCCGGCCAGATAGCTTCGGTTATCGCGGGTGCATTGGTTCTCGGCTTCTTCGGTTAATGAAAGGAGATAAAAATGGGAAACTTTATTTTTGAACCTATGAACTTTGTCACCAATCTCAAATGGATGGGTGTCGGTATGCTCGGCGTATTTATGATAGTCGGCATCATCATGGTTGCGACCTATATTATTGGTTCGGTGTCAAACAAAAAGTAAAAAAAGAGCGCCCTGCGGGGCGCTCTTTTTTTGGTGATTCGTACCATTATAGTAAAAATCAAACATTTATCCCCCTATATTACCGGGAAATAGGTAAATCCTGCATCTTTAGGCAATCATTTTGCATTGAAAAAGGGGGGAGGGGTATGGTATAATTTTCTCGAAGTTTAAAAGAAAGGAAGGTGAATCTATGAATCAAGCCAAGAAAACGCAAAGGGCACTTTTATTGATAATCTCCATACTTCTGACCTTTTCAGTGATGTCGGTGTCAGTATCGGCTGAGCCTATGGCGCGGCTAGGTGCAGAGGGGGATCTTATATCCAGTATGGCGCTCGACGGCAGAGAATACCGTAATTTAAAGTCTGTGGCAACCAAAAACATCTGGTCATATTCCAGACCTAATGTAAGTATAAACGGTAAAGCTCTTTCGGTAAAGGGGGCTGTAATAAACGGCGTGCACTACATTCCGCTTCGAGCAGCAGCATCGGTTTTGGGAGCATCCTACAATTATGTGTCAGCGTCAAGAACCTCAACGCTCCGCCTTGCGGGACTTGAGCTTGTGGCTACCGATGCCTGCTACGTTACATACGCAAACGGAAGAACGCTTTTCAGCACTACTCCCAACGTAATAATGAGCGACGGCAGGCTTTATATTCCGGTGAGCATTTTATCCAAGGCGCTCGGAATGAGATATAGTACATCAGAGGGCAGTGTCAGCATAAACGGCAGCTATAAGCCGCTTATAAGCGCGGATAAGTTCTACCGAGAGGACGAGGTGTTCTGGCTTGCGAGGATAATTCATGCAGAGAGTATTGGCGAGCCTCTGCTTGGTCAGATCGCAGTCGGCGGAGTAGTAATGAACAGAGTAAAATCAGCATATTACCCTAACACCATTTACGGCGTTATCTTCGACCGAAAATACGGAGTTCAGTTCAGCCCTGTACTAAACGGCACGATCTACAATAACCCGAGCTACAGCGCGAGGCTCGCGGCACAAATCTGTCTTGAGGGCTATGACGTCACCGACGGCGCGTTCTTCTTCCTCGAACCCAGGCTTGCAACGTCATCCTGGATTCCAAGAACAAGGGAGTACGCCTTCACCATCGGCAACCACGACTTTTACTATTAAATTAGGAAACTGAAAAGTATCCAAATCTTTGCCGTCGGTCCTAGTGATCGACGGCATTACTTATTTTGTTAAAAATCGCAAAAATACTTGAAAAAGCGACCGAAAGATGATATAATATAACCGTAATTAAAGATCAAGGAGAAAAGTCCAATGGTTTATAAAATGAAGGTTGCTGGAGTTGAGCGCGATTTGCCGCTTTGCCCCATTAGCGACGAGCTTTATATTGGTGCGTTTATTCTTTTTGGCGACGTTGAGCTTACAGAAAGATGCTCCGAGGAGCTTGCAAAGCTCGCTCCTGCGCACGACGTTATGATAACGGCAGAATCTAAGGGAATTCCGCTTATCCATGCTATGAGCCGTGTTCTTGGCGAAAATCGTTACGTGCTTGCCAGAAAATCGGTCAAGCTTTATATGAAAAATGTTCTTGAATGCAAGACTAAATCCATTACCACGGGCGCTGAGCAGGTATTGTACATAGACGGCGATGATGCAGATTACCTTAAGGGTAAGAGAGTGCTTATCGTTGACGACGTTATCAGCACGGGAGGCTCTCTTCTTTCGCTTGAGAATCTTGTAAATCAGGCAGGCGGTGAGGTCGTTGGTAAGATGGCGATTCTCGCTGAGGGCGACGCTATTGAGCGCAAGGATATTATTTGCCTTGCTCCGCTTCCTCTCTTTGACAAGAACGGAAATCCATTGAATTAAATTATTTAAAAGAGGTGCGCATTGGCGCACCTCTTTTGCAAATAACTATTTACATTTTTATTCATATTCGACAAAAATTTAAGAAATTTTATTTGTGTACGAGCTCGGTTTATTTTTACAAAATGGGTAATACTAACCTCACGAAGTTGTTTTGTGGGGGAAAGTATGCGAACGAACAAAGTAGAAATATGCGGAGTTGATACGTCAAAGTTAAAGACGTTCACAGAGGATCAAAAACGCGAGCTGCTTGTGCGCGCCAGAGCTGGAGATGCTGATGCCAGATGTGATTTAGTGATGGGGAATCTTCGCCTCGTCCTTAGCGTTATAGGCAGATTCAACCCAAAGCACGAGAGCGTTGACGATCTTTTTCAGGTCGGTTGTATAGGGCTTATAAAGGCAATTGATAATTTTAATCTAGATATGGACGTGCGTTTCTCCACCTATGCTGTTCCAATGATTATAGGCGAGGTCCGCCGCTATCAGAGGGATAATAACGCCGTCAGAGTATCTAGAGGAATGCGTGACCTTGCTTACAGAGCATTGCAAACCAAGGAAGAAATATCGAGAACCGAGCAACGAGAGGCAACTCTTTTAGAAATCGCGGAAAGGCTTGGCGCTACCGAGAAGGCGGTAGGTGAAGCTATGGAAGCAATAGTAGAGCCTATATCATTGTTTGATTCGGTATATGGCGATGGAGAGGATAGCGTTTTCGTGATAGATAAGCTCGCTGACGAGGGCGAGTCCGATGAAAGCTGGGTGGAAAATATATCACTTAGAGAAGCAATGAAAAAGCTATCTCCGCGCGAGATGGGAATTGTGGAACGCCGCTTTTACAAAGGAAGAACGCAGATGGAGATCGCAGAGGAGATAGGTATATCTCAAGCACAGGTGTCAAGACTTGAAAAGGCGGCTATAGATAAGCTCAGAAAATATATGGCTTGAATAAAACTCAAAAAAATACAAATCTTAAAAACAAAAAACTCCCGACAAAAATCGGGAGTTTTTAATTTTAAATTAAATTAGGCATAGAAACGAATGTCCGTAGCACGCTGTTCCTCGTTATACTGGTGAATCGTACTGTATATACCTACAATAAGACCTAAAGCTGCACCGCCAAGTTTGATAGTAAGTCCGGCTGCTGGCATAAGTACCATAACAGTCAGCATGCCTGCCAACGCCATGCATCCAAGCGCTGTTCCAAGAATGAACAAATGCTTGAAGAGCAAAATAAAGAATATGCCCATGATTGCTGCAATGACAAGGCCTATTACTGCTTTAGCAGGAGTGCTGTTGAGGAAGCCAAGCGTGGGGAACATCTTGATAATCAGTTTAGCTACAACAAGATATCCGATAACGAATCCTATCGCTCCACCCATCATCATTATTGTGAACTTGTATGCAAATTTCACGAAGAACACACCGCCAAGAGCAAGCACGAATGCGATAAGAGCCTCATAGCTTAAGCCCATCGGAGCAGCGGGGAGCATTCCGCCGATTTTTGAGAGGAGGAATCCTGCGACATACTTATATCCAACAAAACCAAAGCCGCCTGCTACAATAACGTAAAGTGCGCCTTTAAAGATCTTGTATCCCTCAAGCGACATGAGTACGCAAAGCGCAATCAGAAGTATGAGAACCGGAGTTTTATAGCTCTCATAAAATGCGATCACAGACGCGGGGATAAAGGCAAGAACCTTTCCCAATATTCCTTTCACTAGATTTAAAATTGCAGTCATTAGTTCTAATACCACCTAATACATTATTAATCGAATATATTATAACATATGTGGTAAAATTTTGCAATAGGTAAACGAAAAATATTTTATAAATTTTACTGTTGTTTTTTTGTTGAAGTAGCACAAAGAAAACAAGGTGCGCGAATCTGAAAGTTATCATAATTCCAAACGAATAGAACTGTGAAAAAATGGCATCATATCCTTCTCTCCAGATAATATAACGCAAAAATGTAAACCAAACTTTTCAAAAAGCCGATATTCTGTTTTTTTATGACTAAATAATGTTGGAAGCGTTGCAAAGGTGATCGATGCTTTGTATTTTACAAATTCAGAGGATGCGCTTTTTCATTTTGATTTTATGAATTGTAAAAACTGAATCGCATTCTAAATTAAGAGCTTCGGCGAAATACTTTTTCCTACCATTATAATATATTATATGGAGTCGTGTTATCAGCATTGTTTTTGCATAAACAACAATTAGTCAAGTTGCACAAATTAGCAAGCGAACATTGATGCATAAATGACGAATTTTTGGAAAAATGAAAAAAACGAAAAAAACTTTAAAAAACTATTGACAACAAAGATTAAATGTTGTATAATAGACAAGCTCGCATCTTGCGAGCGCTTGATCATTGAAAATTGAACAACATGAAGAAAGAAAAGCACAATTGTGCAAATCTTGTCAAAACACTTGAGTAAAGAAACTCAAAAGTAATAAGAAGCTAGACAAAATAGCTCTGAAAAA
>JAZLAO010000135.1:0-6942 GCA_045613205.1 Eubacteriales bacterium
GTGATCGTAATTTTTGAGCCCGAGATTTTTACGCTGTTTGAACTCGCAGTAGCCGTTGTTCCACTCAATTTAATAGTAACCGCTTTGCTTTCGTCATAATCGGTTTTACTGTCACGCTCGGTAAACATATCCGCATCGGTTTTTGAAAAGTCAACCTCTACGGGGGTAGCGTTGGATGCTGTACCGTCCTGATTATCGCTCGGTGTATTATTCTTATCGTTTCCGCAACCTGCAAGAAGCGAAAGCATTAATGTTAAAATTAGTACAACAGATAATATCTTCTTCATAAAATCACCTATTACAATTCTGTACCGACCGTTTCCTGTTTAGACACGGCAATCTCAAGATTTCCGTTACGACAGCGAATTTTATCAATCATCTCTTTTTCTCGAGTAACGTCACGAAGCATTACGTTGTATGTAAGCTTAAACATACTGCCCATATTGGTGCTCTTTACACGGACAAGATCGTGAGAGGTTGTAAACTCAGCGAAGACATCATCAAAAATGCCTGAATAATCCAAATCTTCGGGGATGGTGATAGTAAAGGTCTTAAAGATGGCGGCATTTTTCTTGGTGCCAAAATCCAAGCGGTTATAAAGTACGAACATAATGCACATCACGACCGTAAAGAGAACAGCAAAACCAAGATAACCCATACCTGCTATAAGACCTGCGCCCATAGCTAAAAACAAGGTGCAGATTTCCTTTGCCGTGCCGGGAACAGAGCGAAAACGAACAAGACTAAAAGCACCTGCTACCGCAACACCTGTACCTACGTTACCATTTACCATCATAATAACAACGCAAACTACCGCAGGGAGCAAAGCCAACGTTACAACAAAGCTTTTGGTATAGCGTGTGCGATACATATAGGCAAATGCCATTAAAATGCCGATAACGAGAGATGCCCCTAGGCACAGTAAAAAGTCGGTCACGCTGATGACCGCCGTTAAATCCGTATCAAATAATCCTTTAAATAAATTTTCAAGCATTTGTAGTTACCTCCAACATATTATATGAGTTCATTTTATGGTTTTGCGGAAAAATCAGCGTTCGGTACGCTGTTCCGTATTTGGAAAATGGGGTTTTATATATCCTTTCTCTTGAGAGTACCTCTGTCATCCAAAGTGGAATACCGCCTGAGCATTTAATCTCCATGAGCACCTTGCCTTCAGGCAAAATCGGTGTGCCGTATACATTCGATAGCAAAGACAGATCCTCTTGTCTGCAAAGTATATTATCGTCAAAGGTTATACGGAAGTCACTGCCGTCATTTGAGTAATAGGCTTCTCGTTCATAAGATAGAAACACCGTGGGATGAAGCGTGCCGTACAGTTCCATAAAATAATCAATTTCGTTTGATATTTGTGTATGCTTATCGGTATGTTTTTCACCTAACAACCACCTCATTGCTTCGGCTTCTGATAGAGATATTCTACGTTTATATACCACGTGCTTATATTTCTTTTTGAGTTCTACAAAAACTGTGCTGTCAGCATCTGCTTTACTATAACTGCGAATGCGAAGTTTTTCTTTATAAACCGGCTTTTCAATAGAACGGCGAATCAAAAGATAGGTGTCTGTATCAAAATAAAGGTTTCGGATGGTGGTTCTTCCGTATTTATCAAGCTTCATATACGGCGCCATCTCTTTGAGGACTCTTTCCTTTTGCTCTGTGGTAAGCATATATTTCAGTTCGTATCGTTTAAATACGGTTTGAAACGCCATAAAAAACCTCCTGTACTTAAGTTACACTCATTGTACAGGAGGAAGATTGAAGTTTCATTGAATTTCTTTAATTTTTTAGATTGTTGGGATTTGCACTCTGAATTCTACAAATCCGTCAAAGCACCCAACCTCAATATGACCTTTGTGTGAGACGGTAATTGCTTTTGCGATGGCAAGGCCGAGACCGTAATGCTTGTCCTCGCCATTACGGGCAGTGTCTACACGATAAAAACGCTCAAAAATATGCTCACGATGTTCTTGGGTAATTTCATCTCCCTTATTGATAACAGACAGTTTTGCAAATCCGTGCTCATTGTTCAAGGTTAGCCAAACTTCGCCCCCACCTTTACTATGGCGGATAGCGTTATCTAGCAGTATGGACACAATTTGTTTAAGCTGTGTGCTGTTGCCTTCAACACTAATACCATTTACAATTTTGGTATTAAGCACAAGTCCTTTTTCAAAGGCAACGCTTTCAAACGGGAGAGCTTCACCGGCTACAAGGCGGCTAAAATCGATGTGTTCCATTTGCGGTGTTACATTCTCTGTTCGGGCAAGATCTAAAAGCTGTCCGACCAGCATTCCCATACGCTCGTTCTCATACTGAATATTTTGAAGCCATTGGTTGTCCCCAATTTCACGGGATAGCAGTTCGGCATTGGCACTAACCACTGATACTGGCGTTTTCAGTTCGTGACCCGCATCAGAGATAAACTGCTTTTGCTTATGGTAACTTTCTTCCAACGGGTTTACAATCTTTCTCGCAAGGTACACCGACAAGAAGAAAAACAGAATAAGTGCAACGCCACCGAAAATCAACGTATAACGAAACAATGTCATAGCTCTCTCGTTGACAACGGTATTGTCCATAAATGTGACGAGTGTGTATCCGCCTTTATCTGTTTTGTAGAAAGCAAGATTATCTTGCGTTCCGTTAGTTTTGCCACTTCGGGTAATACTTTGCGCTAAAGTTTTAAGTTCATCATTTGTATGCACGGTTGGCGGTTCGTTTCTTATTTCGATAATATCGCCATCATAAGAGATGGCAACCGTGTAGAAAGTAGATAACTGAAACATGGGCGACTGCGGATCAAATTCGGGTTTGAAACTATGATTGCCGTCAGGTTTTGGTCTGTTCGGAGGCATCATTTCGCCAAATGAGTTTGGTAGAGAGTACATCTCAGCATGTGCCTGAAGCATTTCTCTGTTCTGCTTTGACATTTCAAAATAACTGGATGCATAAATCACGCCAAGCGTTCCAACCCACAGAAGCACCAATATAGACATAATAGCGGCAACGATTTTTCTTCTTGATTTTTCAAACATCGTCACACCTCAATTCATATCCAATACCGCGCACCGCCTTGATTTCGGTTTTTGCCTCAACAAAGGCAAGTTTTTTGCGAGTAAAGGACATATATACTTCTACGTTGTTGTATTCGGCCTCGCTCTCAAATCCCCAAATCTTCACCGCCAACTGCTCACGGGTAAGTATTTGCCCACTGTTTGCAATTAAGTATTCAAGGATGCGATATTCCTTTTCGCTGAGCCGCACACTCTGACCATTGGTGGTACAGGATAAGATAAGCGTGCTCGTATCAAGCGTAATATCTCCAAAGGAAAGAATGCCATCCGTCGTGCCGAGCGTTCGTCTGCCGAGAGCACGAAGACGAGCCAAAAGTTCTTTAGTCATAAATGGCTTTGTTAAGTAATCGTCTGCGCCACTGTCAAGACCCGTTACCTTATCATCAAGCTCGGCTTTGGCAGTGAGCATTAAGATGGGTGTTGCAATTCCTTTGTTTCGTACCTTTTTTGCAATCTCATAACCGTTCATACCGGGGAGCATAACATCTAAAATAACAATATCATAAATATTACTCTCGATTGCGGTTAAACCATCAATACCATTGGCGTAATGGTCAACTTCATATTTTTCAAGACGCAGAATTTCGCAAAGCGCCTGCGCCATTCTTTTTTCATCTTCAACGAGTAAAATCCTCATAGGGACACCTCCACATACAACCATTATACCACAAAAGATTGAAAAATTATTGAAAAATTAAAAAGCCTTTGGTTTGAAGTCATTAAAACTGTATTCTACAAAAATATGCTGACCTGTAGCTATAACAACTTTCTCAACAAACGTCTCAACAACTTCAAGTGTCAATGCGCTTGTTTTCTGGAACTCTCTCAAAAGTTTTATCCACGCCTTGTACAGATCCATCTGTGTATCCATGGCATCCATAGCTTGGCGCTGCTCACGCTCTTCCGCTTCCAGCCTTTTCATATTCTCACGGATCGGAATTGCATTTTGCGAAAACTGTTCTTTGGATATTTTACCGTCCATATAGTTTTCAAAATTTTCCGCAAATGCATCCTGCGCTTTTGACGTCTGTGCTCTCGTATCAAGCACTTGCTTTCTTATAACTACAAGCTCTGCTTTCAGGGGTTCTATAACATTCTTTGTAAATTCCTTACTGAGAACGGTTTCGGCAAATTTTAATATATGCGCTGTGATTTCCTTTGCGATAGTCTCACCCTTGATGTAATGGCTCTTACAGTTTCGTCTGTCGGAATTCAAATACTGGCTACATTCGTAATAAATGAAGCTTGCTGACTGCGAATTGGCACGGGCGGTATTCTTTTTGCCGGTCATCGATTCGCCGCAATCCGCGCAGAAAATCTTATCTTTGAAAATTTCTCTGTAATCTATATCCACATCCTGTCTCTTACCCTGGCTTGCCTGCTTGTTGTTTTCTTCCTCATTGATTCCCTGGACTATGTAGAATAAGTCCGGTGGCACAATTCCCGGATGTGCGTTTTCAATAATAATCCATTTGTCACTGTCTGTAGCCTTTTTCGGCAAGAGGAAGGTTTCTTTTTGTTTTCTGCCATGCACGCGGTGTCCGATATAGGCAATATCCGTCAGGATCTTGCGAACGGTGGATCTTGACCATTTACTGTCTTTCAGTTTTTCATCACTACTCATACCGCGCAGATACCGTAACTTACCGGGACTCGGAACACCCTCATCATTCAAATAATTGGTTACAGCAGATATACTTGCGCGTTCAGACCTCATGGTATACATCTTCAGAACAACAGGCGCTGTCTCTTCATCCACTTTATAAGTGATGTTAACCGCATCTCGCAAGAAACCGTATGGGATACTGCCTGCAGCCGGTAAGAACTCGCCGAGTTCCGTTTTTGCTCTGATACTGGAAGACACTTTCTTGGAAATGTCTTCCGAAAACTTCTGATCCAGTACCGTTTGCAGAATAACGCTCAGTTTCGGCAATCCATCTTCGTCCTCAGCAGAATCATATTCATCAAGGATGCTAAAAAAGCGAACACCCATATCCCGAATTGTTTCACTCAAAAAAGTGCCAAGAGCTTTATAATTTCTGCCGGCTCTGGATACATCCTTCACCACGACACAGTTAATCAAGCCTGTCCTAAGGTCGTCCATCATATTCTGAAAATCCGGACGGTCAAAATCCAAGCCTGAATAGCCATCATCAATATATGTTTTTACATGTATAAGTTCCGGGTTCAGTGCGAAAAATCCTGCACCGATTGCCAACTGTGTTGCGATGGAATCACTGATTTCATTATCGCCGTCTTCCACAGATAATCTAGCATAAAGACCAACCCTAAGAATGACCGGATCATCGAAGACCAGTTTGTTCTCTAATATGTATCGACTCTTACGTGCCAAAGTCTCACTCCCCATTTCGGGATTTGTCGTCATAACACTATTATAATCGATTTTAAAGTTAATTGTAGTCATTTTTTTGACTCCTTTCTAATTTTTAAGATTTTTATATAAGAAATGTGCCGGGATTCTGGTCTTTGAATCCCGACACACTCGTTACCTTATGATGCGTCTTTTTTTGCCTGTTCCTCAGCCACTTGGTTCGCTGTTTCCAGCATGTTTTCAATAAAAATGGCGTATCCCCTGGTAGGATCATTTACCAAAACATGGGTAACTGCGCCCACTAATTTGCCATTTTGTATGACTGGCGACCCAGACACGAGTGTGTCAATATAGGACCAACATCTTTTTTTTAGGAATTTTCGCCGTTTTTGTCGAAAAAACCGCCTAAACAAGCCATTTTTGAATTGCTTAGGCGTACTTTTATCTCGAATACCTATAATAATGTGTATCATTGGGAAAAGGAAAACAGACGAGTGTGTTATAATAGGACCAACACTCGTCTGTTGTTTTATGGTTACTCACAGTTCTTATACAGCCTTGTATTCAGCAAATGCAGAAACCTCTATGATCTGAGCTATCTCATCAGTGAAGTTCCATTCAATACGTATAGAACCGTCTTGGCGAACGATAATTCTCTTAATGAGTTCTTTGGTGAGTTCTGGAGTAAGCTTATCAATCTGATTGAACCGAATAAACGGGTCAGTCTCTTCAATCTGGCTTATGCTTAAGCGAATCTTTGCCTTAACATCCTTCAATTTGTTTTCTGACACGGATAATTGCAACTTCATCTGTTCCAGAGCCGTTGCAGCATTTTCCTTACGTTCTAAATACTCATCCTTCGTAATCTTTTTCTCAACATATTCCTCATATAGTTGCATTTTCGAGTCTTCAAGCTGAGAAATCTTCATTCGCAAAGTCCTGATTTCACCAGATAGAACCTGCTCACTTGTTTTGGCCATATAACTATTTTCTCTTAGGCGCTTCACTTTAACATCAAGAACCTGGCATTGCATCACAATTGCACGAAGTACAATTTTTTCAAGCACTGCTTCTTCAATTCTTACATCAGAACACCCTGTAGAGCTGGTATAGCGCCGGGATGCGCATAGCCAGTTCTTATTTTGTGCTTTGCCCTTAGTAAGCTTATTGCCACAGCACTCACATACCAACAACGACGAAAATGGATTCTCCGGCGCGGAACGCTTCGACTTCTTATTAGATTTAATAACAAGCCTCGCCTGATAGAACAACTCTCGCGATACGATGGCCTCGTGAGTGTTCGGAATAATAATTTGCTCTTCCTCGGGAATTTGCTTTACACGGTCGCTGCCTATACGTACCACATGGGATTTGAAAGGCACAGTATCACCCGTATAAATTCTGTTCGACAAAATATTGCGTACCGACTCAAATGTCCAAAATGCTCTCGTTTTGTACTTACCTCTAACCGGTGCAAGATAAACAGACGGAGTCATAATGCCCAAATCGTTAAGC
>JAZLAO010000136.1:0-5248 GCA_045613205.1 Eubacteriales bacterium
CTCCGACGGATATATACTTATCAGCGACGATTCCCTTTGCGGCTTTAACATGTACGTTCCCGACGGATTTCACAGGGACTACGCAAGCGCGATAGTCAGCGCGACGCACTCGGACGGCTCGAACGTGAATATGACCGAGGCCAACGGAACGAACGAAAACGTGAACGCCTATATGCTCCGCAGATTCGGTGAGCTTGATGCCTTTGTTGACGATATAAAATACGAGCTTCATTACGGTGATGACGGAAAACCGATGCTCGACCCGAATGGCAAGGATGTTATCGCGTATAAATCTGTGAAATTCGGCAATGCCGAAGCGGCAAACGCATATGAATATTCATTTACGTATAACGGTGAGACCTACAAGGTATATCAAGTAATCGTTATTGACGGTTGGACGCTCTCTTATAAGGGTTACGTTTTCACATACACCGCCAAAGAAGCAAACTATTCTTCACATTTAGACGAGATTTCAAAAATAATCGACAAGGTCAGATTTAAATGAACGACGTAAGACAAATATATCTTGACAACAGCGCTACGACCAAAATATGTGACGAGGCACTTGAAAAATACAACACGGTATCCCGTGAGATATTCGGCAACCCCTCATCGCTTCATACGCTCGGACTTCTTGCCGAAAAGGAGCTTGACGCGGCCCGTTCCGCCCTGCTCTCTTCAATAGGCGAGCGCGACTCTGCCGTGGTATTTGTTGCATCGGGAAGCGAGGCGAACAACCTTGCTATCGTCGGACGGGCGCTCGCAAAGGAAAGATTCAAGCGCGGAGCGAAGATTATAACCACGATGGGCGAGCACGCCTCGGTATACGCCCCTATTGAAAGCCTCAAAAAAATGGGATTCAAAACCGCGGAAATCCCAACCGTGAACGGAAAAATTGACACGGATGCCCTCATATCCGAGCTTACCCCCGACGTTATCCTTGTAAGCTTTATGATGGTTAACAACGAAACGGGAGCCCTTTACGATATTGCGGGGGCTGCAAAGCTCATACGTGCAAGATGCCCCGAAGCTCTCATTCACGTTGATGCTACCCAAAGCTATATGAAGGTTAAATTCACAAAGCGCTCGCTTTGTGCCGATATGATTACCGTATCGTCACATAAAATCGAAGGTCCCAAGGGCGTTGGCGCTCTCGTTATTGATAAAAAGATTCTCAAGGCTCAGGGACTTGCCCCGATAATTCTCGGCGGCGGTCAAGAGGGCGGCTTGCGCTCGGGAACAGAAAACGTGCCTGCGGTAGCCGCATTCGGCGAGGCTGTTCGCTTGGGTATGCAGAACTTTGATGAAAACTTAAAAACAATGAGTGGATTGCGTGAATATCTTATAGAAAAAATCAGAAGCTCCGCGGAGCTTTCCGAGATAACTATGACACTTCCCGAGTCGCACGCGCCTCACATACTGAATATTACTATGCCGAAAATAAAGAGTGAGTCGGTTCTTCATTACCTTTCATCGCTCGGTATATTCGTGTCAAGCGGCTCGGCTTGCTCGTCCAATTCAAATCACACCTCCTCCGCCCTTACCGCATACGGAAAGACCGCCGACGAGGCTGACTCATCGATAAGAATAAGCATTTCACACAGGAATACGAAAGAGGATATAGACGCGCTTTGCGATGGACTTGCCTCGGCTATCTCCAAGCTTGCGAGGAAAAAATAATATGGCAAACGTCACTGTTATAAGCATCGGAACTCTCAAGGAAGCATATTTGCGCGATGCCGTCGCAGAATATAAAAAAAGACTTTCGCAGTACGCGAAGGTCGATGAAATAAACCTCAAGGAAGAGGCTATACGAAACGAGGACGACCCGTCCGACGTAAAACGCGCGCTCGGGCTTGAGGCTGAGAAAATTCTCGCCTCCATTCCCAAGGATTCTTACAAGATTGCCATGTGCGTTGAGGGAAAGGAATACGACTCCCCTGCCCTTGCCAAGCTTATCGGCTCGGCTATAGACGCCAAGGGAAAAATCGCGCTTATCATTGGCTCTTCGCACGGTCTTTCAGACTCCGTCAAAGCCGAATGTGACGCACGCTTATCCCTCTCAAAGCTCACCTTTCCGCATCAGCTTATGAGGGTTATACTCATGGAAACGCTTTACCGCTCATTCACAATACTCGCAGGAAAAAAATATCATAAGTAACTATCAACCCACAAAAAAAGTCTTGCTTCCGAATTTCAAGTAACCGTCGGCAAGACTTTTAATTTTTATTCTCATATTCTTTTGGAAAGGCACGGGACATTGAAGCATTTGAATAGGATTTATTTCCCGTCACTTCCTTAATAACTTCAATGTACGG
Source organism: Eubacteriales bacterium (assembly GCA_045613205.1). Lineage (GTDB taxonomy): Bacteria > Bacillota > Clostridia > Oscillospirales > CAG-272 > UBA1740. The sequence continues at coordinate 2,319 of JAZLAO010000136.1, forward strand.
AGGAAGATGTATTTCCTCGTCTCTGGAATTAAGCTCAATTTCCATAATACATGTTTTCCGCCATCTCGGATATTCGTCAATCTCAAAAAGTTTTCCGTAATATTGAAATGTATAACGGTTTTTGTGTACCGCCCTCGTTCCCTGTCTCTGACGCTTTTCAAGCTCGTGAAATCTTTCCGCTGTTATCTCGTGCTCGTCCTCATACGCTGATATTCTGTCTATTCTGCGCTTCACAGTTTCAGTATAGATTACCGATTCGTCACACTTTCTCATTCTTATTCTGTGCGTAATACCGGGAGCTGACGCGAGATATATCTGCAGAATTTCGGATTTTGAGTATCCGTCAAGCTCGGAGAGCTTTTCGGGACACGGCTTTTTTATTATATATTTTCGTTCTATCTCAATTGGAATTGTTGACATATCGATTCTCCTCTTATACATATATGTTACCACTGCTAAGCAACTTTTGCAACACATTTTTCGCTTTTTCAGCAGTTTTTTTGATATTTTCGTTAAAGACTGATAAAAAGTATTGACTTGTCATCTTTTTTGTGGTAAAATACATTATAAATTCGTTTGATTTTAAATCTGAAAGGATGATATAATAATGGCAGAGGATACCTTACTCACAGACGAGCAGATTGCAAAAAAGAAAAAATGGGCGGCTGTTTGGGATAAAATAACAACCGGAATTCTCATTCTGCTTATGGCTTCTCCCGTAGCCATACTTGCTTACATCTTCTTGTGGTTCATTTTCAGATAATAACGCGTAGCAGCTATTCAAAACGGTCGTAATTTCTTTTTACGGCCGTTTTGTTTTATATAATTTAAAAATTTATCTTAATTTGTGTTGAAAAATTTAACCCCATGTGGTAAAATTAGTTGAATGAATTATTTGAGAGGAGTCAAGTATGAAAAATGTAAACGATTACAGGAAGATATATTACGCCATACTTGACGAGCTTGAAAAGCACCCTGCCCCGCGTCAAGCCCTTATAAAAGCGGCTATTAATGCATTCAATCTCACAAAAAAAGAACGTTCAGACAACAGTACTAACGGAAGACTTAACGTCATTCGCAGTATGTGCGGAACCGTGATAAACGAAATGCACAACAGAGCCTTAATATCGCGTGACGAGAATTTCATTTATCACAAGAATGCTGAAAAACCGATTGCGATACGGCTTGAAAGATGTGAGGAGGAAATTCTGCGCATGCTCCGCGAATCTCCGAAGAGCCGTGCTGAAATCAAAGACTACCTCGTTCAGTTTTTCGGTACGGACACCACGGCAACACCCACAGACGATAACAAGCTTTTCACCTTCATCGGTCAGATACTTAAAGCGCTGGTCAGCGAGGGGTTAGTCGGATTCGACGGCTCGGTCTATCGGGTAATACCTGCAAGAGCAGCGCAAGTAAAGAGTCGGGAGGAAGTTCTCGCCCTTAAAGGCGATTTTCTTGCCCTAATCCACTCAAAAGGCGGAGAGTTTTTCGAGCATTACTTTATGAATTTGCTCTCAAAATATCTCATACGCTCGGGAAAAACGGTCACCGAAAGTTACGTTACGGGCGGCTCTGCCGACGGTGGAATAGACGGAATTGCAAAGTCGGTTGATTCGCTCGGGTTTAAGGAAACCATTATGGTTCAAACAAAAAACAGAAACGACGTTACGGTTGAAACAGATATAAGAGCATTCTACGGAGCGGTATGCGCGGCGCAAGGCTCGCGCGGAATTTTTGCCACCACCTCGGATTTTCACCCTATGGCAAAAAATCTGCTCGAATCCATAGACAACTGCGTCGGCGTCAACGGAGATAAAATTTTCTCTATGGCAGTAGACACCTCCTACGGAATAAAACGTGAGGGCGGAAAGCTCATAATAGACACAGAGGCTTTGGAATAATTATGGATTTCTCAAAATATACGAAAAAAAGGCAGTCAAACTGCGAGAGCTGCGAGTTTTATCAGTATGATGATTACACCGATTCATATTCCTGCACCCTCTCTCTTGACGAGGACGAAATAGCGGACTTTGTCACAGGTCTTACAAGAGATTGCAAATACTACCGATTCTATGACGAATACAAGAGCGTGCATAGACAGATATAGGTCAACTTTTACAAAATTTATCCCCTATGTTGTTGATTTTAACAATTGTAGGGGATTTTTTTGAAAGTTTTTTGTTTTTCACAAACGAGAAAACAGGAGATTAAGCGAGATTTCGCGAGAAAAACAGAGCTTTAGTTTTCTAAATTGATTTTTTCAAAAAAAGTTTTCAAAAAGTGTTGACAAGTTGCTCCTTGTATGCTATAATATGTAAGCTTGAAAAAATGCGTATTTACGCTAACAAAAATTCGGAGGAATTAAAATGTCAACATTCATGGCTAACAAAGAAACCATCGAACGCAGATGGTTCGTTATTGACGCAGCAGGTCAGCCTCTCGGCAAGACTGCTGTAAAAGCCGCTACGATTCTTCGCGGCAAGCACAGACCTGAGTTCACTCCCCACGCTGATTGCGGTGAGTTCGTTATCATCGTAAACGCAGCTAAGGCAGTACTTACCGGTAAGAAGCTTGAGCAGAAGTTCTACCGTCATCATTCCGGTTACATCGGCGGCCTTAAGGAAGTTAACTACAAGACTCTTATGAACACTCGCCCCGAGCTCGCTATGGAGCTTGCTGTTAAGGGTATGCTTCCTCACAATTCCCTTGGTGACAAGGCATTCACTCGTCTTCACGTTTACGCAGGCGAAAATCACGAGCAGGCTGCACAGAAGCCCGTCGCACTTGACTAATAGGGAGGTATAAAGAATTATGTATACTAGCGCAAAGCCTTATTTCTACGGCACAGGTAGAAGAAAGAAGTCCGTTGCAAGAGTTCGCCTTTACCCCGGTTCAGGCGTTGTTACCATCAACGGAAGAGATATTGA
>JAZLAO010000137.1:0-1655 GCA_045613205.1 Eubacteriales bacterium
AGACTCGCAAACAGAATTATCGTATGGATAACCCGGAGATGAAAACGACTGCCGACACTTCAGCTCTTCCAAATGAGTACGAAAGGCAAATGCAGTATACTGTACACCTTGATCACTATGAAAAAGAAGATTTTCAGGTCGCCCTCGCTCTTCAAACGCTTCGTCGAATGTATTTATTGTAAGCACGGTATCAATGGTGTCTGAAATACCATATGATAAAACCCTTCTCGAAAACAAGTCGATCACTACGCAAACAAACATATATTGTTCTTGTACTTTTACATAGGTAATATCGCTCACCCAAGATACGTTAGGAGCTTCGGGATGAAAGTCTTGATGAAGAAGATTTGGAAATTTATTTCTGGGTATGGGCTTTTTATGTTCACTGGCATAAGGTGCAACCTTTACCTTAAGCCCCATTTCCTTCATCAATCTGCTGATGCGCATTTTATTCACTTGATATCCGCGCTCTTGTAGCCTATACTTAATAGGATTTCGTCCGAAACGTTCTTTGCTCTCGTCGAAAATCTCCCGGATAAGTACTTTGATTTCATTATCGGCAATTTCGTACTGATTAGGCTTTTCGCCTCTCTTTTTTCGATTGTAATACGTACCTCTGGGGAGCTGCAGTGCCTCACACAAAACGTGAATTGAATATTTGCCCTCTAATCGGTTTATTTCCGCAACCTTTTCGGTGATAGAAGCGGTAACTCCGCAACGTAGTTCCTTGGATGCCGCCACGATCTTATTCAGCTTATCAAGGTGTGCTTTGGCTTTGTGACCGGTATTGGCAGGTTTCTTTGAAACACGAAAATAGTGATTTTCCTCGTATTTCTTTTTCCATTTGAAAAGAGTGCTACGGGCGATTCCGTATTTTTCAAGAGTCGCACCGATATTACGATGCATTTTGTAGTGCTTGACAACCTCGATTTTGAAATTGTCGGGATAATAGATTTTTGGCATGATAGCCTCCTGTGATATAAGATTTCGTCAAAAGACGAGCCATCATTATATCACGAAATTGTTAACTGCTTTATTGTCGTGGAAAATAAAAACCGCTATCAGCGCGTTCAAATTACGCATTGATAGCGGTTTTTTATAGGGATAAAACACAGTTAGCAAAGAATGATGCAACTTAATCCGTATTACTTCGTCGGAAAAGTACCATTCTTTAACGATTCAAGCATAATTGTAGCACTGCTTGCGTTGGTTGCAAGCGGAATCTTCTGCACATCGCAAAGACGAAGCAATGCCGAAACGTCAGGCTCGTGAGGCTGTGCGGTAAGAGGATCACGAAGGAAGATAATCAGTCCAAGCTCTCCGTTTGCAAGCATTGCACCGATCTGTTGGTCACCGCCGAGAGGACCGCTTTTCATTCTATGTATCGGAAGTGCGGTTTCGCCCATAATAAGCGTGCCCGTCGTACCGGTTGCGTAGAGTTCGTATTCTGCAAGAACGTCCTTATATTTCTTTGCAAGCTCAATGATTTCTTCTTTTTTCTTGTCGTGCGCAATCAAAGCAATTTTCATTATACATCTCTCCTTTTTAAGAAAATAGGAGGCATCCATGTAGATGCCTCCGAAAGTTGTTTGTTTCTTCCGGCGGTATCACCGTAGAAGTTTGTATTTTTTAGAATGTGAACTTAAAGGTATTGC
>JAZLAO010000138.1:0-4167 GCA_045613205.1 Eubacteriales bacterium
CAGTCCTTTACTGCTTGCACTTTCAATTCAATACTGTATTTCTTGTTCTTGCGCGATTTCCTTGGCATAAAAATAACCCCCTTAAAGTAGTCTTGAAAACTTTTTGTTTTTTCAAGTGTCTACTCTAAGGGGATTATATCAAAGAAGACGTTGCCTTTGCTATTTAATCAAACACGGTATTTACAAGATGAACCTTATCAGCATATTCCTGTATCCGCGCGTTTTTAGGGCTTATCTCACCGTCAAGCTCGTCTGCGAGCTTAAAGGTAGAGTTGTAGAAATAAATATTGCCGAGCGGTGTGCTCTCTCTGCCCTTGAGACAGGGATATTCAAGTGCTGTTGCGTGAACGTTTGAAAAATAGATATTGTTTATGGCCTTACAGCGAATACCATCGTTTTCGTCAATAGCAATCCATATCGGATACGTATATATTCCATTCATCACAACGTTGTCAACCGTGATGTTTTCAATCAGCGTCTCCTCCCTGCCGACGTCGGTCGACACGGGATTTTTAGGGTCGAAAATCTTAACAAGCTCGCTTTTTCTGACTCTGTACGGAAGATATATACTGATACCGTATCTCGATGAGGTTATCACAAGATTTGAAAGAGCGCAGTTTTGAATATGCCCGTCGTTTATCCAGCCGATTCGAACACCGTTAGCATAGCTCGAAAGCGTACAATTTGACACGCATACCCTCTCGCAAGGCTTATTCTCCTTAAGGGAGATACTGTTTGCACGTATCACTATGCAGTCGTCAGCGCAAACGATAAAGCAGTTTGATATACTGACGTCGTGGGAGCAGTTTATATGTATTCCGTCGTTGTTCGGATAATCAAGCGAGGCGAGTATCTTAACCTTATTAAAGGTGACGTAAGCGCAGTCGTGTATCCAGTATGACCAGCCCGCAGGCTGATTTACCATAGTCACGTCCTCAACCTTTATATTTTCACAGCCGACAAAAAATACGACACGGGGCGGGGTGAAGCCCGCCTTGCGCTGATAAAGACATGTGTGTATTTTCGCATTTTCGCGCGGCTCGACGAAAGACGCGCCATTGCAGTCAATCTTTCCCATTCCGGTTATGGAAATATTGCTGCACTCCTCAGCAAAAATCATACACGCGCTGCTCTCACGGGGGAGCATCTTGCTATCTGCGTGCGTTAGGTTATCAGCCTCGGGATAATCACAAAGATCGGGTGAGCCGATAAGCACTCCGCTCGCTGCTATATGGAGCTCGACATTGCTCTTCATTACGAGCTTTCCGGTCATATAAGTACCGTCCGCAATCACGACTCTTCCGCCCGTCTTGGCGCACTCGTCTATGGCTTTCTGTATAAGCTCGGTATTTTTCGTTTTGCCGTCGCCCACAGCGCCCATGCTTTTTATATCAAAATCCATAAAAACACCTTTAGTATTTTAATTGTTTTTTTCGGGAATTATCGGATACAGCTGAATAGTGTTACCGCCGTCAAGTACAAGCTCCGCGCCGGTAGTATTGCGCGCGCAAGCGGCAAAATACCAGACAGCATCTGCAATATCCTCACCGACCGCAACGTCGCCGATAGGTGTGAATCTTGAGGGTACGTTTTCATAAAAATCGGGATTTTTCTCCCAACGGTCTGTCTTTATCATACCCGGAAGCACAGCGTTCACTCTGATACCGTATTTTCCGAGGTCGAGCGCGAGCGCGCGCATGAGTCCGAGCTGACCGCCCTTTGAAGCCACGTATGCAATTCTGTCGGGTATCGCGCGGTAAGCAGTGTTTGAGTTAAGGAAAATTATGTTACCCCCGCCCTGCTCCTTCATTCGCTTTGCAGCGCATTCGGAAAGGTAATAGTTCCACACTACGTTAGTGTTTATTACCTTCATAAAATCGGTAATCGGATTTTCAAATATTTTCTGTCCTATTCCCTGGTCAGCCGCATTTAAAACAAGGGTTTCCACAAAAAAGCCGCGTTTGTCAATGTCGGCAAACATCTTCTCAACCGTCTCAACGTCAACAGTTCGCTCGTCAAGGAGCGAATCAATATGGTATCCGATGATTTCCACGTTCGGAAACTCTTCTCTGTATTCTTTTTCCTTAGTGTGCACCTTTTCCGCGTTTCTTCCGGTGAAGATAACGTTATATCCTTCACGCGCAAATTTTCTAACTACCGCAACACCGGTATTAATGCAAGCACCGGTTACAAGTGCTGTTTTTCTCTCTGTTGCCATCTTTACCACCTCTTAAAAATAAAACTCGGTTTTTGCAGGTCTTATATCGGTGAGCGCGCCCGTGTAATGACGGAGATTGTGTTCAACGTAGGGATGCTCAAGGCAAGCCTCCTCGTTAAGCTCAATTCCGAGACCGGGTCTGTCGCCTATCTTGATTCTTCCGTTTTCGTAAACGAGGTTTTCGTCGGTGACGTCTTTTCTGTAATCAACGTCGGAGTACATAATCTCAAGGATACAGAAATTGGGGCAGCAAGCCGCGAGCTGAAGAGTTGCCGCATTAGCAACAGGACCGGAGGGGTTATGAGGCGCGAACGGAATATAATTTGCCTCGGCTATCGCCGCTATTTTCTTAAGCTCCATGATACCGCCCGCGTGCGAGATGTCAGGCTGAATGTAATCGCAGGCACGGTGGCGGAAAAGCTCGTTGTAATCGAAACGGGTATATAGTCTTTCACCCGCGGATATAGCAACGGGGGATTTTGCCCTGACAGCCTCAAGCGCCTCAATATTGTTCGGAGGCACGGGCTCTTCAAGGAACATGGGCTTAAACTGCTCTACTTCCTTCGCGATTTTTATACCGGTAGGAACGTCAAAACGTCCGTGCGCCTCGATAAGCAGGTCAACCTCATCGCCAACCGCCTCGCGCACTGCCGCAATACAACGCAATGCTTTATCAAGGTCTTTGTTTGAAATCTGAAGATAGCTCTTTCCGAACGGGTCCCACTTCATAGCGGTAACACCGCGCTTAACTGCTTCCTTAGCCTTTGCTCCGAATTCCTCGGGTTCTTTTGCGCCCGCGAACCAACCGTTAACGTAGATGCGGCAATCCTCGTTTACCTTGCCGCCAAGGAGCTGATATACGGGAACGCCGAGCGACTTTCCGAGAATATCCCAAAGAGCCATTTCAACAGCGGAAAGCGCTGACATAAGAACGGCTCCGCCCCTCCAATACGCATCTCTGTAGATATCGTGATAATGCTTTTCTATCTGGCGTGGGTCCTTTCCTACAAGATAATTCTTAATGTGCTCAACTGCGCCGACGAGCGCCTTTTCCTTATATTCGAGAGTTCCCTCTCCGACACCGTCGATTCCCTCGTCGGTATAGACCTTTACGAACACCCAGTTAGTGCGAAAGCAATCTACCACGAAGGTTTTAATATCGGTTACCTTCATTTTTGGTTTTCTCCTTTTCGTTTTTGGTTTAACTTGACATTTCTTCAATGTTATTATATAATATTTCTTGTCGGTTTTATATGCAATAATTATCCGATTTATTAGAAATCTTGTTTTTTTGTGAGGAAATAATGAAAGATATAATACTTCCAAAAATACTTTCGACGGGTATATTCAACGCGCAGCACCTTATAAAATCAAGCTCTGTTTCCCAAAACAGAAAGACTGTTATGTTCGAAATCGAGCTTCCAATCAGCAGCGGGGGGATATCTTATATCGACGGCTCGTCACACCCAATAACCAAAAACCTCGTGATTTGCGCGAAACCCGGACAAACGAGGCATACTCATCTGCCGTTTATGTGTTATTTTCTCCACATAATAGTGAACGAGGGGGAGCTTTACGATATTCTCACCGCCCTGCCGAACTATCTTGAGCTACAGGATACAAGTGAGATACGCGAAATTTTCGTGTCGCTTGCCGAGCATTACGGCACGGGACTCCCCGAGGACGATATAATTCTGCAAAGCTTGATTTTAAAGCTCATATATAATTTAAAAAAGGCAACTCCCATATTCAGCGGCATTCATACCCCAAAAATCAATAACAGGCAGGCAATCGAGGATACGATAGCATATATAATCAAAAACCCGACAGCCGACCTGCGCCTTGAAGCTCTCGCCAAGAAGGCGAAGTTCACCCCCGTATATTTTCACAAGCTTTTCAAGGCGTCAACGGGAAAAAATCTGCGCGAGTTCGTCGAGCATCAACGAATT
>JAZLAO010000139.1:0-3170 GCA_045613205.1 Eubacteriales bacterium
AGCCTCTGTGGGGAAAATATCAACACCGCAGTGCACCTTTATTCCTTTTTCTGCGCTTTGGCTTGCAAGGGCCTTGCCCATTCTGCCGCCACAGCCGTTTATTATAATTCCTGTCATTTACACGTACTCTCCGTGGGAAAAATTAAAAAGTTAAATCAATTCAACAGCCTTCATCACGCCGCGAAGCTTTTCAAGCTCCTCTCCCTCCATAGGAACGAGAGGCAGGCGGATCTCAGGTCCGCACAAGCCGAGAACGGAGCAAGCCGCCTTTACGGGAATGGGGTTAACTGTGGTAAACATCGCATCCATCAAAGGAGCGTATTTTCTGCGAAGTGCGTTTGCGGTAGCAAAATCGCCTGCAAGCGCCTTGTGTATAAGATCTGAAAATTCTGCGGGAATTACGTTGCCGACGGTGGAGATAACACCGATACCGCCGCAGGAAATAATGGGAAGCGCCTGATCGTCGTTGCCGGAATAAACGCTGAGCTTATCACCGCAGGTATCAAGTATGCGGATAATAGCGGAAATATCGCCGCTTGCTTCCTTGGTTGCCACTATGTTGGGATGCTCTGCCATTGCTTTGTACGCTTTGAGAGAAATGTTAAGACCTGTACGGGAAGGCACGTTATAGAGAATGATAGGCTTATCAACCGCATCTGCGATAGCATAATAATGCTTTACCAAGCCTGCATCGTTTGTTTTGTTATAATAAGGAGTAACCACCAAAAGACCGTCTGCGCCGGAAGCGCAAGCACTCTTGGAAAGAGAAACTGCATAGTCGGTATCGTTACTGCCGGTACCTGCGATAACGGGAATTCTTCCCGCAACTACCGATACGGCGTGCTCGATAACACAGCGATGCTCTTCGTCTGTAAGAGTAGAGCTTTCGCCTGTAGTGCCACAAACTATGACTGCATCAACGCCAGCGGCTATCTGGCGCTCCAGAAGAGATGTGTATGCAAAATAATCCACCTTACCGTCCTTAAAAGGGGTGATTATAGCTGTTCCTGTACCTGTGAAGGGGATATTCTTATTGTTAGACATAATAAAACTCCATATCTGTATATAAATACTTTTGCAACTATAATTATACCACTCATTATTATAATTGTCAACAAGTGGCGAAGTTTCCCTTTGCCGTTGACACCAAGATTTTTTTGATATATAATTACCACATCCACCCCAAAAGGAGCGCTTTATGAAAATAACTCTATTGGATATTGATACTATCGGCAATGATATCGATCTTTCCCCTATCACCGATATTTGTGATACGGAAATTTTCCCCGTAACCCCAAAAGAGCTTGTGGCTTCCCGACTTTCTGACAGCACTGTCGCTGTTTTAAACAAGATTAAAATGACAGAGGAAGTTATTAACTCCGCACCCAAGCTCAAGCTGATATGCGTTGCCGCAACGGGATTTGATAATATAGACCTTGATTGCTGTCGCAAAAAAGGTATTGCCGTGGCAAACGTACCGGGATATTCCACCCACAGCGTTGCCGCAGTGACGGTGGCAACCACCCTTTCCCTACTTACTCATTTGAAAGAATATTCAGGCTTTGTAGCAGACGGAAGCTATACTCGTTCCGGTTCCCCCAACCTGCTCTCCCCTGCTTTTAACGATCTCTATGGCAAAACCTGGGGGATTATAGGTTACGGCAATATTGGAAAAAAGGTGGCTGACGTGGCAAGAGCCTTTGGATGCAAGGTGCTGTACAACAAAAACACGCCTGACGGAACCGAAGAATGCGTGGATATAGACGCGCTGTGCGCGGAAAGTGATATTATATCCTTGCACTGCCCTCTTAACGAAAGCACGCGGGGAATTATAAATGAAAACCGCATCTCTCTTATGAAAAAGACGGCCTTTTTGGTAAACTCCGCAAGAGGCGCGGTTTGCGACGAAAAAGCGGTTGCAGACGCTGTTATCAGCGGAAAAATAGCAGGGTTCGGCTGTGACGTATATTCCGAAGAGCCTTTCCCCGAATCCCACCCTATGTACCGCATTAAGGATATGACCAATGTATGTCTTACCCCCCACGTGGCGTGGGCTTCTTATGAAGCAAGAACAAAGGTTATTTTTGAAATATCCGAAAACATAAAAGGGTTTATGCAGGGAATTAAGAGAAACCGAGTAGACTGATTTATAACACAAAACGGACAGCCGATGCTGTCCGTTTTTTAAATTATATGGTGAGTTATACTATCAAGTGCAACAGTTTACAAATAAAAAAAGAAGTTCATACGAATCTCTGGTAGAATAGAGTTACCACACACCAAACACCAGAAAGGAAAAACGTATGAACTACAAACATCTTACCATAGAGGAACGCTGTTGTCTACGGGAATATTACACAAAAGGATATAGTTATCGTAAAATTGCGAAGCTTATGGGTAGAAATGTCAGTACTATTTCCAGAGAGCTAAATAGAAATTTTACCCATATGTACGACATACCTACATATTATCCTCATACAGCTCAAAAGAAATACAAATTCAGACGTTCTTTCTGTCATCGTGGAATGTTTCAAGACCCACAAAAGTTGGCATATATAAAAGAAAAACTACTGCTCACTTGGTCGCCCGAACAAATATCTAATACACCATGCGAATTAGATATGCCTTCAATACGCACAATCTATCGCTGGATATATGAAAAGTATATTGATGTAAACCTAAAAGTGTTGCGCCGTAAGGGAAAAAGCCGAGGTAAGAAAGAAACACGAGGTAAGTTTAATCTCGGAAAATCCATAAGAAAACGCGACAAGTCGGTATATAAGCGCGAAGAATTCGGGCATTGGGAAGCAGATACGGTTGTGTCCGGCAGAGGTAAATCCAAGGTTTGTTTTGCTACATTGGCCGAAAGAAAGACTCGTTTCTACATAGCGATTAAAATGCCAAATAGAAATGCAGATACTATGGCAAAAGCCATTATATCCGCCTTATCCGAGTTCCCGAGCGAGGCTGTCAAATCCATAACTTGCGACCGGGGAACCGAGTTTGCCAATTGGCAAACTATTGAAAAAGAGCTTAATTGTTCTGTTTACTTTGCCGATCCGTACTGTGCTTGGCAAAAAGGTACAAATGAAAACCTAAATGGGCTGCTTCGAGAGTTCTATCCAAAGGGCAGAAATCTTTCACGAGTTAGCCCAGCAACACTAAAAAAG
>JAZLAO010000140.1:0-10071 GCA_045613205.1 Eubacteriales bacterium
TAAAGATAGCTATTCTGACATGAAATTTTCAATGCAATTTATCGCTTCGTTTTTATCATTCAGGTTCTCGTGACGATATCTATCTTCTTTAGTCCTGCAAAAATATTCAACAGAAAGGATAAATATCTCGCCGTCTTTGCACAGTTCGAAATTTCCTTTGGAAGATTGTCCTTTGATTATAAGAAAATTGCGCTTTTCGCCACCTGAGCTTCGGGTTACCAACATTAAAGTTAATTTGTATTTATTTTTTAACGTGTTGTATACGAATTTTATGTCTTTGTTTTTCTTCTTTTGCCTGGTTAAGTGTACTGTGAAAGCAACTATTCCAATAACGGAGAATAGAATTAATCCACCGAGCATAAAGAATAGTTCCGCAGGAATCCCATTAAGTTTTTCGTGTGGCAAAAGAAATGCTATACCAAGACCAATGCCGATTGCAGCAAATGCGAGCATAAGTTCCCAAATCCCATTCCATAATTCGTTTTTCCAAGTATGTGATCCTTGATCTTTTTTCATTTTCGCTCCTCGGAATATGTGATAATAAACCACTGTAAATGTGAGTTTTGCTCAAAAGTAACGTTTGTCCTTAGCCGTTTTCCTTTGCGGTGGTGATGGAGGCGATAAGCAATTTGCGGATCTTACTGCATTTGGCAAACATATCCTTGTATTCTTCCTCGGTTATCATGTTCGTATCCTTGAACAAGCCGAGCCAGTAGTCTGTTTCGTAGCACTCTTTCAAAGCAATTTGAAACTTGTTGATAAAGTCTGCCTTACTTGCGGCATAGTTGGCTTCATGTATATTAGCTCCGATACTTGTACCGCTGCGTAATACTTGGTTTAACAACACGTTGCTTTTGCGGTTTTCTTTAATGTCAGTGCAAAGATTAACGATATCAACGGCAAATTGTTTTGACAAATCGACTAAAAAGTTTTCTTTCATCGTAAGCCCTCGTTGTTAGAATGATTTGACACTTCGTGTCATGAATTGAAGCCTGTGGCTTCATGATTTCTCTCTTCGCTCCATGAATTGAATTGCCGTTTTTCCTTATGCCCCGCAGGGCAATTCATGACCGAAGGTCAATTCATGCGCATTAGCGCAATTCATGCCATCGGCAATTCATTGTCGAGCCGACGTGTGAGACACACGACGGACTCGACATGACCGGTCAGAGGAAACAAATCAAAAGGAGTCACAACGCCACAACTGTAACCGAGCTTTTTAAAAATAGCGCAGTCGCGCGCGAGCGTTGTCGGGTTGCAGGAGATATAGACTATTCTTTCGGGGGCGAGGTCAGCGACGTATTTTATGAGTACTTCGTCGCAACCGGCTCTTGGCGGGTCGAGGACGATAATTGTCGGTTTTATCTTTCGTCCGAGCTCAGATTCGGCATTGTCGAGAAGACGCTCGGTATTTGCCGCGTCACCCGTGTAAAATTTTGCGTTGAATATGCCGTTGTTTTCGGCATTTTCGCGAGCGCAGAGAACGGCACTTTCGATTATTTCAATTCCGAAAAGCTCACCGACCGAGTCCGCCATAGAAAGTCCTATCGAGCCCGCACCGCAGTAAATATCAAGGAGCGTGTCGCTTTTTTTAGGTACTGCAAGCTCGCGAGCCTTTTGGTAGAGGAGCTCTGCCGCGTCATGATTGACCTGATAGAACGAGGGCGCGGTGATTTTCAGCTTCACACCGCAAAGGGTGTCGTATATATAATCTCTGCCGTAAAGGGTTATAAACTTACTGCCGAGGATTACGTTCGTGTCCTTTTCGTTTATGTTGAGAAGCACACCGACGACGTCGGGAAATGCCTCGCGGACAGATTCCACAAGCTCGTCGGAATAGGGAAGAGATGCGCCGTTTATAACGAGCGTCAGAAGAATCTCACCGCTTGCCTCACCGCGCCTGAGGTATACGTGGCGCAATAGACCCTTGCCGCTTTTTTCGTCATAGACGGAAAGCGAGTGCTTTTTGAAAAAGGCTTTAAGTAGTTTCAGTATATCGGCAAAGACTTGCGGTGCAAGCGGGCATTCTACCGCGTCGGTAACTCTGTGGCTCTTCGGCGCGTAAAAGCCGATAACGTACTCGCCGTTTTTGTCTTTCGCAATGGGATATTGTGCTTTATTTCTGTAATGCTCACAGCTCGGTGAGCCGACAAGCTTTGAAATTTCTACCTCGGGAAGTCCAGCTTTTTTAAATGCTTCCTTTACCTCTGCTTCTTTGATGTCTTTTTCGTGCTCGTAGCTTATATTGCGGTATGCACAGCTTCGGCAGGAAGTGTTTTCGCACCTCTTTCCGTCGCGAAGAGAGGAAAGGCGTGTCATTTTTTCGACACGGCCTACGGCATATGAGGGGGTGAGCTTGATAATCTTAACCTCTGCCTCGTCACCCGTCACGGTGTCGGAAACGAATACGACAAGCCCCTCGTGCCGTCCTACACCAAAGCCGAGGTTAGTTATTGAGTCTATTTGCAGTTTTATTACGTCGTTTTTCTTAAGCATAGGCGTATATGCAGGTCTTGACCCGCATTAAATAAACTCCTCTTTGAATTTGTTGCGCCATTCTTTAGGCGTGACGCCAAAGGTCTGGCGGAATGTTTTCGTGAAATATGAAGCGTCGGTAAAGCCGGTTTCTTCGGCAATTTCCGACATCGTCATTTTTGTGTGCTCAAGCATGCGCTTTGCCGCCTTGAGCCTGTAATTTATTATGTACTGGCGGAGGGTGATTCCTTTTTTCTCTTTCAAGACGCGGCTCACGTAAAATGGGTGATAGCCGAATATCGCGCCTATCTCGGTGTTTGAGATTTCCTCTGCGCAGTTTTCGCGGATATATGCATCAAGCGACTCAACCATTGATGAGGGAAGGGCATTTTCACTGACAGATTCCGCGACCTTTAAGAGAACGAGCTTCAGCATTGCGGAAATAACAGCGCGCCATTCTCCCTGCTCCGAGGTTGCGATATCCTCCATTTTTATAAAGGTGTCGCCCTCGCTCTCCATATCGTCAACCTTTAAAACCTTGTCAAAGGGCGCAAAGTCACCGTTGTGGCACGCGCTCTCGTCAAACTCCTCAGGGGATACGGGCGGTATTTTATCCGCAAGATGCGCCCACTCGTCTGTCGGGTCAAAGCTGATGACCGATGCCCTCAAGTATTGCCCCTTGAGCTTGTATTTTACCCCCGCGGGAATGTATAGCAGGTTTCCGACGGAGAGGTGAAAGGGCTTTTCGTCTTCAATCTGAACGGTGAGGTCGCCAGAAATCATATAAATAATTTTCGAGTCGTAGGCGCGGCACTCTCCTGTCCGAGAGATAACCTCGTAAACGCCGACCGTGCGAATATATGGGTTGAGCTTAGAAAATTCCATTTGAATATCCTTATAATAAAGAATTAAAATATTTATACACGATAATTTTAGCATAAATGCATCTCAAAATCAACATTAACAAATAAAAAAGTGAATTCTTAAATAAATTTCAAGAAAAAATTGCCGCTTGATTTTATATATTAACAAAAAAATAAAAAGTTTGTCAAAATGTATTGACAAACCGAAAAATATGTGATACAATATTCAAGCGACAAAACATGGCTCGTTGGTCAAGCGGCTAAGACACGGCCCTCTCAAGGCTGAAACGGGAGTTCGATTCTCCCACGAGTCACCAGAAAAATCAAAGAGGTACTCCTTGTGGGTACCTCTTTGATTTTTTTGATGCCCCATGGGCATCATCGAGCTCTGCGCGTATAAAGTTGGGAGCGTCCTTAATGGATTAGCGGGAATTTAGAAATTGTTTTGTTTAGATGTTTGTTTGATGCGCGCAGGAGTTCGCATACCGCCTCTGGCGGTATCCCGCGTTGTGAGGAGCAATTCGAACCCATAGTACATACAAGTAAATTAGAACTGACTACACCCCTCACAGCGGATTCTCCCACGCGGGTCTCCCACGAGTTTGCCGCTCGGGTTGCTTCTCCCTTCTAATTTACTGGTTTGTACAAACTTTATGGTATATCTCCTCGCATGGCAATATACCGCATTCGCGGTATGCACCAATTCAAAACGAGTTTGTGATGTTTTTTGCGCTAAAACAGAGCTTCTGTGCAACAGGAGCAATACACAAAAAAGGATAGAGAAATTTCACTTTCCCCATCCTTTCTTTTTTAAACGTATTTTATCACGTCGGCATAGGTATAAAGCGAGCCGAGGCAGATGAGAGGCTTTCCGGCTTTTTTAGCTTCGGTCTTTGCCGCGGTGAGCGCCGCTTTGATGCTTGGATATGGCTCGGCTGACACGCCTACAGTCGAGAGGGTTTTTGCATAATCCTCAGCGGAGAGGGCGCGCGGACTTTGCGGTGTGAGGGTGAAGGCGCGTTCGGCAACCTTTGAGAGCTCACTTGCGATGAAATTATAATCCTTATCACGAAGAACGCCCGTGAGGACGTAGATCTTTTCGTCACCGAAATAGTGTTTTATACTTGCAACAGCACTCGTGATTCCTTGCGGATTGTGCGCGCCGTCGAAGATTATGAGGGGGTCGTGTGAAATTATTTCAAATCTTGCCTGCCATTTTGCCATAGACAGACCTTGTTTTACGGCGCTGTCGCTGATATTCATTCCGCGTGACCTTAGAAGGTCAACAGCGCTTAAGACGAGGGCTGCGTTTTTAGGCTGATAAAGTCCGAGAAGATTGATTTTTACTTTCTTATATTCCTTGAAGTCAAATTCCGTACCCGAAAGGGAAGAGGTGAGGTTTTTTATATCGGTATAGTCAACGTCGTAAAATTCCGAGCCTTTTTCTTTTGCGGTGGCACGTATAACCTCGCGCGCCGAGTCGTCCTCACCGCCGTAGAGTACGGGGGAGGAGTCCTTGATTATTCCCGCCTTTTCGACAGCGATTTTTTCGACCGTGTCACCGAGGTAATCGACGTGGTCGAGGGCTATTCCTGTTATGACCGAAAGAAATGGCTCGCGGATTATATTGGTCGAATCAAGTCTGCCGCCCATTCCCGCCTCAAGCACGACAACCTCACAGCCCGCCTCGTAAAAATATTGAAACGCGATAGCCGTTATAAGCTCAAATTCGGTGGGCTTGTCGGTCATAGCGTCGGCAATGGGGCGCACCCGTGTCGTAATATCGGCTAGAGTGTCGTTCTCAATATTTTTGCCCCCGACGCGCATGCGCTCGTTGAATTCTCTGATATAGGGCGAGGTGTAAAGTCCGACCTTATATCCTGCCGCGCGGAGCACAGAATCAAGCATTGAGCAGAACGAGCCCTTGCCGTTCGTGCCCGCTACGTGAACGAATTTCAGCTTTCTTTCGGGGTGGCCTAGCCTTTCGCAAAGCTCGCCTATGCGCTCAAGCCCCGGCTTGCAGAAGGTCCAATTGACACTGTGTATATATTCAAGCGATTCTTCGTAATTCATAGCCTTACATCCTTCCAAGCTGTTTTTGAAGCGCCTTATTTTTCAAAAGTATATAGAGAAGCACGCACTCCGCGACTCCGATAATTATATAATTTATCAGCCGCCACCCTACGAATTCCCAATAGCCAAGCTCGTATTTTGCGAGATACCAGGCGGCAAGTCCCGCGGATTTGATAAGTACCGAGCCTACGAGGTGCGCTGCCGAGGTTGATACGATAATCTTTAAAATAAGCGGCTTTTTGACAACGTAATTTGAAATAAAGCCCGAAATCAATCCAATTGAAGCCGCACCGACGGTGATTATCGGATTTATCGAGTAACCGTACGCCACGCAGCCGATAAGGTCAGCCACCGTGCCGACGAGCGCCCCGGCAATAGGACCGAGGGATATTCCCGCAAGGATTACCGGCAGGTTTTCAAAGCTTATTCGGATAAACTCCTGAAATGGATTCGGAATCTGCAAAAACTTTCCGAGAATAAAGCTCATCGCTGAAAGAATTGCGGCAAAGCAAAGCCCAAAGAGACTTTTGAAGATGGGAATTTTGTTTTTTTTCTTTTCTTGCATAAAAAATACCTCCTTAATACAGACTTACATCTTCCGTACCAAGGGGGCGACATAGAATATGGGGCTTCCTACGGTAACAGTGGGATGCGAGGGACACACCGCAGAAAACCAATATGGCTTCCGTTTCGTTCAAGTGACAACTCCCCGTCCACTCGACACTGATAACGCGTATTCCTCTACTCTGTTATGTATGGGTATATTCTAGCACAGTTTTTCCGGTTTTGCAATAGTTATTCCAAATTTTTTGACAAAATAATAGCGCTCTAAAAGAAAAAGGACCAGCTCGGTTTAGTGAGAGCGAGAGCTAGCCCTTAAACGCCTATTTAGATAAATCGGAAATTACCGACTCGCAGTATCTTACGGCTTCCATCGCGTCCTTGGCATAAAAATCAGCACCGATTTTTTCGGAATATTCCTTAGTCAGAACGGCGCCGCCGACGAGAATTTTCACCCCGGGCGCGCTCTCCCTTAAGAGCTTTACCGTTTTAGCCATAGCGGGCAGGGTGGTGGTCATAAGAGCCGAGAGTCCGACAAAGGATGCCTTGTTTTTTATGACAGCGTCGACGATAAGCTCCGCAGCGACGTCTTTGCCGAGGTCAATAACCGAAAATCCGTAATTTTCGAGAATAAGCTTCACTATGTTTTTGCCTATATCGTGTATATCTCCCTCAACCGTGGCAATTACAAACGCAGCCTTTTTGGTATCGTCACTCGACGCGGGGAGCGCGGATTTTATTACCTCAAATGCAGCTTTTGCCGCTTCCGCACTCATAAGGAGTCCCGGGAGGTAAACTGTTTTGTTTTCATATCCTGTGCCAACCTTGTCGAGCGCGGGGATTATCTCCTTTTCCACGATATCAAGCGGGGCGTGTGAAGTTAAAAGATGTCGGGTTGCCTCTTTTGCTTTATCCTTAAAGCCCTTTTCATTAGCGTATGAAAGGTCGGAGGAGCAGTCTTCGGTGGCGGCTTTAGCGACTTTTTGCTTTGCTTCGGCACTTCCTTCAAAAAGCGAATAATTATTTACATAATCAATACAGCTTTCGTCAAATCCCTTTAAAACTCGGTAGGTATAATAGGTTTTCATCATATCCTGCGAATAGGGATTCATTATTGCAGCGGAAAGTCCGTTTTCAAGCGCGAGAGCGAAAAACGTGCCGTTTATAGCATCCCTTGCGGGCAGTCCGTAAGAAACGTTTGATATTCCGAGAGAGGTGTGAGCACCGAGGCCGAATTTTATCTCTCTTATCGCATCAAGCGTTACTTTTGCGGCATCAGCGCCCGTGCTCACCGTCATAACGAGGGTATCGAAAATTATATCTTTTTTTGCGATTCCGTATTCATTTGCTACCTTAAGTATTTTTTTCGCTATTTCGACTCTGCCGATTGCGGTGGGCGGAATTCCGTTTTCGTCAAGCGTGAGGGCAATAACTGCACCTCCGTATTTTTTTGCAAGCGGAAAGATAGCTCGCATACTCTCTTCTTTTCCGTTTACCGAGTTAATGAGCGCCTTGCCGTTATATCTGCGGAGAGCCGATTCCATAGCCGAGGTGTCAGCCGTGTCAATTTGCAGGGGCAGATTTACTACGCTTTGTATTTCGGTGACAGCGCGGGTAAGCATATCCTTCTCATCTATACCCGGCATGCCGACGTTAACGTCGAGAATATGCACACCGCATTCCTCTTGCTTCACCGCTTCGCCTAGAATATAATCAATATCGTTATTTAACAGAGCCTCTTTGAATCTCTTTTTGCCGGTAGGGTTTATTCTCTCTCCTATCAGTATGGGTGAGGTGTCGAATTTTACCGCGTGGGTGAATGAGGAAACTGCCGTAAATTCTTTGCCCTCGATTTTTTTGGGGCTTAAACCGTTCGTTTTTTCAACGAGGAGCTTAATATATTCGGGCGTTGTTCCGCAGCATCCGCCAACGGCTCTCACACCCGATTTGACGAGCGATGCAACCTCCTCGGCAAACTCCTCGGGGGAAACGTCGAAGGTTGTATTACCGTCAAGCTCGCGCGGAAGTCCTGCGTTGGGCTTCATGACAACGGGAACCGACGAGTATTCGAGCAGCTTTTCTATTACCGGGCGGAGCTGACGCGGACCAAGCGAGCAGTTTGCGCCTACGGCATCTGCTCCCATACCCTCAAGCATAACCGCCATGGCCTCAGGCGAAGCTCCTGTAAGAAGCTTTCCGTCTTCACCGTAAGCGTTGGTGACTATTACGGGCAGGGAAGTGCTTTCCTTTACGGCAAGAAGCGCCGCCTTGGTTTCGTAGGAGTCGTTCATAGTTTC
Source organism: Eubacteriales bacterium (assembly GCA_045613205.1). Classification (GTDB taxonomy): domain Bacteria; phylum Bacillota; class Clostridia; order Oscillospirales; family CAG-272; genus UBA1740. The sequence goes on from JAZLAO010000140.1 coordinate 8,270, forward strand.
GATAATCACAAGGTCGGCTCCGTGTTTTTCACCGATGAGAGCTACCTTTGAAAAAAGCTTGACCGCATCCTCAAAATCAAGGTCACCGTATGGGCGCAAAAGCTTTCCCGATGGGCCTATATCAAGGGCAACAAACTTTTCTTTTTTGTTTTTAGTGCTCGCCCTTGCGGCATTTGCACATTTTATTGCCGCAATTAAGATTTCCTCAAGCTCAGCGTCAGAAAACTTCAAGGGATTTAAGCCAAAGGTGTTGGTCGATACTACGTTGCTTCCCGCATCGTAATACGCTCTGTGTATTTCTTCTATTATCTCGGGGTGGGTGAGATTCCATGCTTCAGGAGGCTCACCGGGGCGCAGACCTCTTTTTTGGAGAAGAGTTCCCATACCGCCGTCAAGATAGACTATGTTGTTTTGTAAAAAATCTTTGAAATTCATTTGTTGAATCCTATAAATGCCGTCACGGATTTTGTCGGTGACATGAGCATACTTTCGTTTAGTGTTATTCCTATATGTCGGTTAGCGTCAAGAAGATTTAAAATATCCTTTTGGGCGGATAGGGGTGAATCACCGTAGCCGACGCTGAATCTCGGACGGACACTGATATTCTTTTCTTCTTTTAAGTTAAGCGTAAAGGCGTCGCAGAGCGCCTCGATTCTCTCGGCTCCTATCGCCTGGAAGAGAAGCGCCTTAGTCGCTGAGATGCGCGAGTATTTTGAAATCAGTCGGTCAATGCCGATACCAACGGTAGCCGCGAATATTATAACCCTGTCACAGCCCGAAAGGTTTTTTGCAAGGTCGCGGGAGGGCACTTTGAAAAATCCGAAATCCGCGCCAGACTCCGTCACGGTGACGTCGGTTTCAATATAGCATACTTTGTAGCTTAAAACCTTCTCCGCCTCGGTTATAGCTTCGGATAAAAGCGCATCTAAGGATTCCGTGGAGGATTTAGCGCCGGCATAGCGGAGTATTTCCTCACGGCAGACGGGCAAACCGTTATAGCTTTTCGTTATTACAGTACTCATTTTCCGATAATATCCGAAAGGTTAGATTGAATTTTTGCCGCTACGTCGGGCTTGTTCATAGAATAAACGTGGACGTTCTTGATATTGTTTGCGTAAAGGTCGATTATCTGGTCGGTGGCGTAGGCTATTCCCGCCTGCTTCATTGCGGCAGGGTCGGAGCCGAACTTGTCGACGAGGCTTACAAATCTTCTTGGCATAAATGAGCCCGAAAGCTTGATTGCGCGCTCTATCTGGTTTTTGTTGGTGATAGGCATTATGCCGGGAATCACGGGCACTGTGATGCCTGCCTCGCGTATTTTATAGAGGAAATTATAGAGAAGATTGTTATCAAAAAACATCTGCGTTGTAAGGAAATCGCAGCCTGCGTCAACCTTTTCCTTTAGCCTTTTTATATCCTCTTTCTGATTTTCGCTTTCGGGGTGTACCTCGGGGTAGCACGCGCCGCCTATACAAAAGTCGGGGTTTTCTTTTTTGAGTTCATAGATAAGGTCGATAGCGTGCGAAAAGTCCCAAGCGCTTCGGTCGTCATCTCTTGCGCTCTCGGGGATATCACCTCGCAGAGCCATTACGTTTTCTATGCCCGCCGCCTTAATTTCTTTGATTTTTTGCTTGACGGTTTCTCTCGTTGAGGAAACGCAGGTCAAGTGCGCGAGGGTTGGAACTCCGTAAAGCTCCTTTATGTTTTTCGCGATATCAAGAGTGTATTTGCTCGTGCCTCCCCCCGCACCGTAGGTAACGCTCATAAAGGACGGGCGAAGCTTTGCTATTTCCTCGGTTGCC
>JAZLAO010000141.1:0-9218 GCA_045613205.1 Eubacteriales bacterium
GTAGAGCTCGGTTTCGATACGGAGGTACATATCCATATCAAGAGTGTTGTGATGCGTTACGAAAGGACGCGCGGAAGCTCCGATTTCAAGGGGAACGAGGATAGGCGTGTCAACTTCAAGGAAGCCCTTGGAGTCAAGATAGCTTCTTATAAGAGAGAGAATCTTCGAGCGCTTGACAAAGGTGTCCTTAACCTCGGGGTTAGCGATAAGGTCAACGTATCTCTGTCTGTATCTCTGCTCGAGGTTCGTAAGTCCGTGGAACTTTTCGGGGAGGGGAAGGAGGGATTTTGCGAGAAGAGTTGCGCGCTTTGCGTGAACAGAAACCTCACCGGTGCGGGTGCGGAAAAGCGTACCCTCAACGCCGATGATGTCACCGACGTCCCATTTTTTAAAGCCTGCGTAAACCTCTTCGCCAAGGTCGTCGCGCGACATATAGAGCTGAATTTTTCCCTCACCGTCAAGAAGATGCGCAAAGGAAGCCTTACCCATAATTCTGCGGCTGGTCATTCTGCCCGCAACCTTTACGGTGAGCTCCTCGCCCGATGCGAGAAGAGCCTCTTCCTTTTCGGTGTATTCTTTAATTGCAGCGGCGCTTTCGTGAGTTACTTCGTATTTGGTGATTTCAAAGGGGTTGTTGCCCGCCTCTACGAGTGCAGCAAGCTTTTCACGGCGAACGACAAGCTCGCTCGTTTGATTCTGCTGATTCTGATTATTTTCGTTTGCCATTGCAAATCTCCTTTATTATTCCTTAGCTCTCGTCACGTTTTTAACTTCGAGAATCTGCTCTCTTGCTCCCGCAACAACTACCTCGTCGCCCGCTCTTGCACCGAGAAGCGCGATGCCGATGGGGGATGAGTCTGAAATCTTGCCGTTTTTGGGGTCGGTTTCGTAAGAGCCTACTATGTGATAGGTAACCTCAAGGTTACGGGTCTTGTTGAAAACTGTAACCAGCGAGCCTACGCTTACTTTCGACTGGTCTATCTGCGATTCGTCAATAACCTTTGCATGCGCAATCATTTCGCGAAGCTCTGCTATGCGGGCGTGAATCTTGCCCTGCTCGGCTTTTGCCTCGTCGTATTCGCTGTTCTCCGAAAGGTCACCGAAAGAACGCGCCGTTGAAATTTCCTTTTTGTTCTCCTCGACACGTACGGTTTCGAGGTAGTCAAGTTCGTCCTGGAGAGCCTTGAAGCCCTGGGGCGTGTAAATCTTTGTTTCTGCCATTTTGGTATATCTCCTGAAAATTATTTTACAAGCTTTAAAATTTCTTCATATGCTGAAACGACCGGGTCAGCATCTTCTGCCACGGGAACGTCGGGAATTATTCCCTCACCGTCGTAGTTTTTTCCGGACGGCGGGTTGTAGTAAGCTACCGTGAGGGTGAGGTATGAGCCGTCTCCCAGGTGGAAGGAGCTTTGCATGACACCCTTTCCGTAGGTCGTCGAGCCGACTACCGTCACATCGAAGAAGCCGAACTCCTCGTCAAAGTCCCTCATTGCCGCTGTGAAAAGCTCACCTGCCGAGGCGGTTCGTTCGTTGCATATTACAACCGAGGGAAGAGAGAGCGAATGCGAGTCCCCGTCCGTCATGGTATCCTTGTAATCGTTCGAGAAGCTCGCAATCGTAGTTCCCTCCGGTGAAAGATAGGAAAGAACGTCCACAACCGAGTCAAGATATCCGCCGGGATTTGAGCGCAGGTCGTAAACTATTCCGACAGCGCCGTTGTCTTTCATATAATCAATAGCTTCTTTGAACTGAAGAAAGGTGTTCCTCTTGAAAGAAGAAATCTCTATATAACCTATTTTCTCTTCGTTTATAGAGTATTTGACACTCTCTTCGACCAGCTCTTTTTTTGCCACGGTGAGTGTGAGCTCGACACCGTCCCGCAAAATCATAACGTTTACAGAGGTGGTTGAGGGGTCGCGTAATTTGTTTACTACCTCAGTATATCCGATATCCTCAAGACGCTCACCGTTTGCCCCGATAATAAGGTCACCGGGCAAAATGCCGGCTTCCTCCGCGCCGCTCTTCGAGTAGACGTCGGATACGGTTATTGTTTCCTCGATTTTGTCGTGAATGACCGAGACGCCTATTCCGTAAAAGCTTCCGCTCATATCAGAGGCATAATTGTCGAATTCAGACGCGTCGCGGTAAACCGAATATTTATCTCCCGTTGCGTATGCGTAGCAGCAGAGAAGTGCGTTTGTGACGGCTTCCCTGTCTTCCGTGTCAATTTTTTCGTGGAAATTCTCGAAGTAGAGTTTTGCCGTGCTTTCGGCAAGAGCCTTCGCATCGGGAATTTCAAGCGCAGAATAATCGCGGAACAGACATTCGACCTTGCGGAACTTGGCTCTGTTGAACGTGGGAATATTTTCAAAGTCCTTAAGGTGCGTTGACGCGTAGTCGATGTCAGAGGGCGTTTTTATATCGCACGAGACTAAAGAAAGTGCGACCGATAATGATAGAACTAAAAGAGTAAGGATTCCGAGAAGCCTGAAACCAAAGCGTTTCATTAATCCGTTCCTTTCGGGTGCTTTTTTGTTTAATTAATTTGAGTAACAGAGAGATACCCTGTCGATTTGCTGCGACAGGGTAATATATGAATTGTTTGAATAGAAAATTATGTAAAAACGTATTTTAGAATTTCGTAGGCTTGCTTGTGAGATATTTCTTAACCATAAGCGCAACCTTGAAGGTAACGGCATGGTCAAACTCGCGAAGGTCAAGACCCGTAAGCTTGCGAATCTTTTCAAGTCTGTATACGAGAGTGTTGCGGTGAACGAAGAGCTTTCTCGAGGTCTCCGAAACGTTTAGGTTGTTTTCGAAGAAGCTCTGAACGGTCATAAGGGTTTCTCTGTCAAGTGATTCAAGAGAGCCCTTCATGAATACTTCGCCAAGGAATATCTCGCACAGGGTGGTCGGAAGCTGATATATAAGTCTTCCGATACCGAGGTTCTCATAGCACATAATGGGGTTTTCAATATCGAAAACCTTGCCGACCTCAAGAGAAATTCTCGCTTCCTTGTATGCGCGGGCAAGGTCCTTGAGATTTTCAACTACCGAAGAGATTCCGACCAAAATTTTTGCGGAATAGTTTTTAGCCGTTGTGTCTATGAAATCGCGCGCCATAAGGGTGAGGTCATCCGACGTAGTCTCGGCAGTTACCTCCTTGACGATAACGATATCCTGCTCGCTTACGCCTATTACGTAATCCTTTGATTTATCGGGAACGAGATTCTGAACTATCTCATAGGGAGCAACGGAAGACGGGCCCTGGAATTTTACAACCATAACCGCGCGGAATTCCTCGCTGAAATGCAGCTCGTTCGACTTGATGTAAATATCGCTCGGAAGAATGTTGTCGAGGATTATATTTTTTATGAAAGAAACTCTGTCATACTTTTCGTCGTAGAGACTCTTTATGTTTCCGAGAGTTATTGACAGCACCTCCGCCATTTTAGATGCGTGGAGGTCATCGCCCTCAACGAAAACTATAGAGTCGCTTTTGCCTGCGCAGTTAATGAAACGGTAGGTATATCCCTCGTAGGTGATAGAATTGGAGGCGTATGAGAGCTCTTCCTTTATTCTGCTGCGGGATTCTCCTATCTTGCCGAGCTCGCTTGACGCAACGATTATACCGTGCTCATCGATAACACCGATGTTGCAGCCTACAACGTCCCTCATTTGCTGAATTATATTCTGAAATAAACGGGTGGACATAAAAACTCCTATCATAGCCGAAGACAATACGACCTGCAAAGACTTGAAAAACTATAGAGAGATGTGAAAGAAATCAATATTTACTTCGGAAATTTTATGTATTTTAGTGATACTGTACTATATTCTACAATATTTTTTTGATATTTTCAATATATTTTTCAAAAAAAAATGCGAAATAGACAAAAAAAGTTACATTTTTTGTCTATTTTGTGTGCGGAAAGCAAAATTACAGCTCGTAAACGTAGGAAATACAAGATAAAACGTAGGTGGGTGCGGTTTCGCATCTTAAAATTCTCGGGCCGAGATTTACGGGGGTAAGTCCCGCTTTTTTTGCCATATCGGCCTCTTCGATTGAAAAACCGCCCTCGCAGCCGACTACAACCGAAATGCTTTTCGCATTCTTTTCTCCCAGCACGCCTTTAAGAGATTCCGTGCCGTCGCCCTCGTAGCAAAAGAGCGAAAGCTCTGATTTTTTCGCCATATCGAGCGCGGCTTTGAAGCTAATCGGGGGCATAACCTCGGCAAGCCTTGACCTGCCGCACTGCTTTGCCGCTTCTTCGGCAATTCTGGAAAGCCGCGCGCCCTGCTTTTCCGCCTTGTCCTGCCTCGGCTTTTTTATACAGCGCGAGGATTCGAAGGGAACTATTCTTGCGACTCCGAGCTCCACCGCTTTCTGAATAACCACCTCAAGCTTGTCACCCTTTGGGTAACCCATAAAAAGAGTTATTTCGACGGGAGATTCGGTTTTTCCCTCGGAAGTCGAGAGAATTTCGCATTCGCAGGCGTCGTCGCGTATTTTTATAAGACGGCAGCTATGCTCGCGTCCCTGCATATCGGCAACGGTTATAGGGTCGCCCACAGCCATTCGGAGCGCTCTTGCAATGTGATAGGCGTCGTCGCCTGTTACAGTTACTCTATTGCCGTTAAAATTTTCGGTAGGTGTGAAAAATCTTGGCATAATTCAACTCTTTTTCTTCGCCATAATGGCAATCCAGTCGTTTTCCTGTTCTTCTCTTACAATAGTGTATCCGTGCTCCTTAAGCGATTCTCTTACCTCGTCGGCTCTCATGCAAATAATGCCCGAGAGAATGAGGGGAGCTTCTTCGGTGAGGTAATCCGAGATGTCGGGCATCATTCGCAGAATGATATCGGCAACTATATTTGCAACGCAGAAGTCGTACTTGCCGCCCGAGCGGTCAACACCGCGGAGAAGGTCGGAAACACCGACGGTTATATTGTCACAGCCGTCAGCCTCTGCGTTCTCTTTTGCAACTCTGACTGCAACCGGGTCAATGTCGTATGCGTTACAGGATTTTGCACCGAGCTTTGAGGCGCATATAGAGAGAATTCCCGAGCCGGTTCCGACGTCAAGCACTCGCTCACCGCCTGAAATTTCGTCCTGCATAATCTTCATAACGAGTCTTGTCGTTTCGTGAGTGCCCGTGCCGAATGCCATACCGGGATCCATTCTTATTATCACCTCGTCGGGCCTTGCCTCGTAGTTTTCCCAAGCGGGAACGATGGTCACGCGTCCGAGAGGGATTGGCTTGTAGTACTGCTTCCAGCTTTCAGACCACTCCTCTTCGTTCATACCTTCAAGGGAAAGCTCTGCCTCTATCGCGAGTGCGGTAAAACGCTCTTTAAGGTGGGCAGTATATTCAGCGGCGTTTTTCTCCTCGGGAATGAAAAGAGACACCTTAACAGTGTTTTTGTCGGCATTAAGAATCGATTCGTCTACAAGCTCGCCGTACATTCCGTTAAGAGAAAAGTCGGAATAATCCTCTATCATAAGACCGTTATCGAGCATGCTCATAACCGCGACTATATCGTCGAGATTCTCGGTTTTGCCCGTCGCGGTCAGTTTTGTCCAGTTGCCAGCCATGTTAAATCTCCATTCTCTTTTATTGCTCTGTCTTTGTCAACATTTATTTGCATTATTAATTTTTCAGCGCTCGAAAATTTATGCTCGTCCCTTAAAAATCCGAGGAAAAAGATTCTGATTTTCTCTCCGTAAAGGTCGCCTGAATATCCGACTATATAGGTTTCGGCATGTACCTCGCGTTCTTTAAAGGTAGGGCAGGTGCCGACGTTGGTTACACCCGTGTAAAGTCTTCCCGATATTGAAACTGCAGTTCGGTATACCCCAAGGCGCAACGGTGCGCGCTCCGGTGAGAGGCGAGTATTAACGGTGGGAAATCCGAGCTTTTGCCCGACACCCCGTCCGTGCTCCACGTCGGCTAAGATAAAGTAGGGATAGCCGAGAAAAAGTCTCGCACGCTCTGCCTTGCCCTCTGCGAGAAGCTCCTTGATTTTGGTAGTCGAAATCTTCTCGCCGCATATCTTATGCTCGTCCTCAATAATACATTCCGCGCCGAGCGATGCAAGGGTGTCGGAAAGGAGCTTTGCGTCACCGGCTCTCCCTTTTCCGAATCTGAAATCGTATCCGCATACTGCAACGCGGCAGCCCATATCACAAAGAAGGCAATTTTTGATAAACGAGTCGGCAGATATATCCGAAATATCAGAAAAATCCGCAAGGATTACGGCTTCGACACCGAGCTCGCGAAACAGTGCGAGCTTTTCCTCGTCGGAATAAATAACCGTCTTACCCTTTACTCCGCAAACCGTGCGAAAGGTGAATACGGCAAAGGTGAGTCCTCTTTCTTCGGCTGTTCTTTTCGCGGTGGCAAAGAGACGTCTGTGCCCCTCGTGTACTCCGTCGAAGAAACCGAGAGCGATAACGGTTTTTTCGGGAAGAGCCACGCCCGGAGTATAGGTGTAAATTTCCATATCCGTATCCTCTCTTTCTTTTTGCAATTTTTACGCATTATACATTATACAACTATGCGGCAAAAAAGTCAACAGGGGGCGGGCTGCGAAAAATGGAAAGCGGGAAGCGGAAAATGAATAATTGACAAAACTCTACATATATGTTAAAATTAAGCGTACAATATAAAATAAAATATAGGGGTTAGTTATGAAGCTTAATTACAAAAGAACAATTCTCGTCGGTTTCGCGTTTTTCTTAATAAGCGCGTTCTGGCAGGCGTACGACGCTATTATTCCTCTTATTATGACAAACCATTTCGGTCTACCGCAGACGGCATCGGGCGCGATAATGTCAATAGACAACGTGCTTGCGGTATTCCTGCTTCCTATCTTCGGTGCGATATCCGACAAGGTGAACACCAAGTACGGAAGGCGCACTCCGTTCGTCTTTTTCGGCACTATAGCGGCGGTTATTGCATTCTTTGCGCTTACCTTTATCGACAATTATCAGCTCTCAAAGGTTCTTGCCGAGGGCATTGCCGACCTCGAGCAGCTTAATATGACCGACGATGCTTTCGCAAAGCTCGTTGCAGAAAAAACGGTTGAAATTACCCTTGCAAATCCCTGGGCGCTTATCGGTTTTATTGCAACGCTTCTCGTCGTTCTCGTCGCTATGGCGACCTTCCGTTCCCCCGCGGTTGCTCTTATGCCCGACGTTACGGTCAAGCCCCTTCGTTCAAAGGGTAATGCTATCATAAACCTTATGGGAACTGCGGGCGGAATTTCGGTTCTCGTTCTCGGCATGGTTTTCGGCACTGCGGGCAACAAATATATGAGATATACCGGATACGTTCTTGCCGTTTGCTCTATAATGCTGCTCGGACTCATTGTTTTCCTCCTTACCGTAAAGGAGAAAAAGTGGGCAGAGGAAATGGAGGAGGACACAAAGAAATACGGCATTGAAGAGCCCGCGCAAGCCGACACGGAGACGAGCGGTGAAAAACGCGCGCTCGGACGCGGTGAGCTCAAATCACTTCTCCTTATTCTTGCATCGGTTGCGCTTTGGTACGTAGGTTATAATTCCATAACCAGCAAATACTCGGTATATGCCGAAAACATTTTGCATTTCGACTTCAACCTCACACTTATAATTGCGCAGGTGGCGGCAATTATATCCTACATTCCCGTCGGTATCATAGCATCGAAATTCGGAAGAAGAAAAACTATTCTTACCGGTGTTTTAATTCTCGCTTCAGCGTTTTTTGCGGGAAACTTTATAACTCAGAGCTCTCCCGAATTTATAATGGTACCCATCTTCATTCTTGCGGGTATCGGCTGGGCAACCATAAACGTAAACTCCTTCCCGATGGTAGTTGAGCTTGCGCGCGGCGGTGACGTTGGAAAATACACGGGATACTACTACACAGCTTCCATGGCAGCGCAGATAGTTGCACCGATTCTCTCGGGCTTCCTCTACGACCTTATCGGCATGCGCGCAGTATTCTTCGCTTTCGGAACGGTGTTCGTTGCGCTTTCCTTCGTCACTATGTTCTTCGTTAAGCACGGTGACTCGAAGCCCGAGGCAAAGGGCATTCTTGAAAGTCTTGACACGGAGGACTGATTATGATTCCCTGGATTATAGCTCTTATATCGGTAATCTCCGCGCTTCTTCTGTTTTTCCTGATATTCCTGTTTCTCATAGCTCCGGGAAAGAAAAGGGAAGAAATGGAGAGATTTAAAAGCAAAAAATATGCTCACAGAGGTCTTCACGATGCCACCCGTGCGGAAAATTCGCTTTCCGCATTCCGCGCAGCAGTCGATGCGGGGTACGGAATAGAGCTTGACGTGCGTCTTTCCAAGGACGGTGTGCTCGTGGTTTTCCACGACGACACGCTTGACAGGGTGACGGGGGTGGCCGGCAGAGTCGATTCAAGGACTGCCGCTGAGCTTAAAAAAATCAACCTCTCGGGTACGTCTGATACCGTGCCGACCTTTGAAGAGGTGCTCACGCTCGTTGACGGACGCGTTCCGCTTCTCGTCGAGCTTAAGGAGGACGCAGGAAAATACGGTGTCACTGAAAAGGCGGTCGAGATGTTAAAGGGCTACAAAGGCGAATATATAATCGAATCCTTTAATCCGTTAGCGCTCGGGCGTGTAAAAAAGCTGGCTCCCGAGGTGATGCGCGGATTCCTCTCGCAGAACTTTTTAAGCCAGAAAAAATACAGAAGCGCCACCTATTTTCTTCTTCAGAATTTGCTTCTTAACGCGGTATGCCGTCCCGATTTTATAGCGTATAAGCACTCGGATTATAAAAACGCGCCCTTGAGGCTTGTCAGAGCCTTGTTTAAGCCTGCGACACTTGCCTGGACGGTGAGGTCGAAAAAAGAAGAGGACGAGGCGTATCTGCACGGATTTGACGGTGTGATATTTGAAAATTACGTTCCGGGCGGAAACAATAAATAACTGAGGACGCGCGCCTTGCGAGGCGCATTGAAATGAATCCCCTCGGGATTCTTGAAATGGCTTTCGGTCTTGAAATGATTGCTTTGCAATCTTGAAATGCGCGGAGCGCATTAAATCCAAGGCACAGAAGAAAACTTGATTTTTAAAGGACAAAATATGAAATTTCAGCTTGTTGCAACCTGCCTTTTTGGGCTTGAGCATCTGCTCGGAGAGGAGATTGACGCGCTCGGCTACGAGCGCGTGTCTACAATAGACGGCCGTGTTACCTT
>JAZLAO010000142.1:0-16830 GCA_045613205.1 Eubacteriales bacterium
CTACTCGGTGGAAGAGGTGCAAACGCTCCTCGCCTTCGCAAAGGACGATCCCCTCTACATACCGATAGTCCTCGCAGTGTACTGCGGTATGAGAAGAAGCGAAGCACTCGGCATGACGTGGGATTGCGTGGACTTCGAGAACGACAAAATCTCGGTGCAGAAAAAGGTGATTGAGATATCCAAGAACGGCAAAAAGCAAATCATAGTAAGCGACGAGCTGAAGACCGAAAGCTCGCGCAGAGTCTTTGCGATGCACCCAGACGTGAAGAAGATACTACTAAAGCACAAGGAACAGCAAGAGGTGTACCGAAAGCAGTTCAAGAGGTCTTATTCAAAGAAATATCTTAACATGGTATGCGTTGACCAGCTAGGTGACCTCATACGACCGAACTTCGTGACCGAGCACTTCAACATACTGCTCAAAAAGCACAACCTAAGGAAAATACGCTTCCACGACCTAAGACACACCTGTGCCTCACTCCTCGTAGCACTGAACGAGAATATGAAGGTAATCCAGGCGTATATGGGACACAGCACGATGAGCATAACGGCAGATACTTACTCGCACCTTGACACCCGTGCAACGAGCATCGCGGGTATGAAGCTCGGCTCACTCATAGGAAACAAAGACGAGTAAAAGGACAAAGGCGGTGAAAAATTACACCGCCTTAAACAAAGAATAAGGGGTACGGAAGAATGAAGAAAAACGGTGAACTCTCACTTGAACAACTAAGGCAGAAACTACATATCAGCAAACGCAAAGCAGCGTGGATGTTACAAAACGGTGTCATACCGTGTAGAATTGTAGATACTCCCACTCACCTCAGATATTACGTAAAGGAAGAGGATTTGAGGGCGTATATGAAGCAAAGCGTAACAGAAAGCAAGAAGGAGTTTATCCGAGGACAATTCTCCTCCCGTAACAAAGATGCACCGCAGACTGAAGAAGCCTGCGGTGCAGAAATAAGCGTGTTCGCCTACCTAAGCAGAAAGGATAGAAACAAGTTCGAGCGAATACTTGAAAAGAGACTCGCAATATACCCCGACGTAATGGAGATAAAACGCATTGTGAGCATAATCGGGTACACCGATCGAACAATACGGTGGCACATCAACAAAGGACGAATATTCGCCATAATTCAAGACCGTAAATACCTAGTCTCAAAATATTCGCTCATTAAATTCCTAGCCAGCGACAAGGGATTCGCTATGCAACCAAAGTCAGAATGGCATGAAAAAGCCATACGGTGGTTTATAAAAGAGATGTATAAATAAGGTAAAACTACCGAGCTTTGATTAATCAATGGTTAATAAGCTCGGCTTTTCTATTACTCAATAATTGAAAAGATAACGAATATATGCTATAATAAAAACACAATTTATTATTTCTAGGAGCTGTGTTATGAGCAGAAAAAGTCGTGAACGAAGAGAACAAAGAAAAAACGCAATTCCAGATGACTATATGTCAAATGGCACATTCGAAATGGCACGTTTTGGGAAAAACATAATTATGCGTAATAACCGTACTCCAGAAGAACACGCTGTGTATATGGAATTTTTACGTAACGAATACCCTAAAAAATATACAGAAATCAAGCAGCTAATCGAAACTTTGAAAGCAAAAATTGTTCAATGTGACCCATATCAACTACTCCTTCACATTAGACAATTAACAAATTCGTCGCGATTGAATGTTTTTAGTGAAATAGATTTCACCGAAGATTCAAACGAATTGATATCCGCCCAAGAATATATTCAAAGTATAATCGTATCTACAGATTACACCCCTGCAAATTTAGGAGAAGAGCGAGAGTGTTCGCTATACGATGAAATCATTTCCGATTATCATAAATTATATGAATCATTTAAGTTCTTTTTCGCATACTGGTCGGCACACATACAATTCGTCAAAGGACTAGAAGGGCAACAACTAAGCGATATTGTTGAATCGCAATATTTATATGGTGTCCGAGGCAATAGATATCAAATCTTTGAGTTAGAACCTATAAAATCTTTGCTTCCACCACACGACCAAGTTTTATTAGAGCTGTTCGGTGTATCCGCTGACGATATCATCTCTGGCTTGGAGAAACTAAAGTATTCTCTTTCGCAAGCATACGCAGATGCAATGATGGATTTTGGCTCGCTTTTTGATCAAATGCGAGAAGATATAGATAGCGGTATCTCAGAAGAAGATGCCCTTTCGAAAAGTCGAGCGACAGGAGAGAAATTAGCAAAAAAACTCTTTGGAAGTGGATTAATAAATGTCAAAGAAATCACAGGGTGGGATTCTCGCTTCATTGATTTATTATCACTGAGTCCCGGAGAATATACGGAATTTTGGGGTAATTCTGAATTTGCAGGATGGCCCATTGTTGATTTGCCAGTATCGAGAAAGCCATTTATAAAAATCAAAGATGTTTCATACGCATTTCTCTATTATGCACTTTTTGATAATATATACAGGAATATTCAAAAAGGTGTTATGAGAATAAAACCGGATTACATAAACGAATGGAAAGATAAACAAACTTTTGCAAGTGAAAATATGGTGGCAAATCTTTTTGCAAAAATGCTTCCAGGTGCTATCATATATATCGGGAATCATTATCCCGTTAGAACCTCGCTAAAACAAACGAACGAAAACGATATCATTATCGTATACAACAACTATCTATTCGTTATCGAAGTGAAAGCTGGATCTTTTCCGTCGACACCCCCAATTAATGATTTTGATGCCCACATCAAAGCATATCAAAAACTAGCAGAAGAAGCCGATTCACAGTGCCATAGGACTCTAAATTACATCTCTTCAAACGAGGAAGTTAATTTCTACACCCGTGACAAACAATTGAAATTCACTTTGCCATCATTAGATAATTTTGATGATGTGTTTGCTTTTTCTGTGACCGTGGATAATTTTAACGAATTTGCAGCAAGAGCAGAAAAATTAAGCGTTATCTCCTTGAAAGAAAAAACAATCATAATATCTATAGATGATTTGCTGGTGTATGCATCATATTTCGATTCCCCTACAATATTATTACATTATTTGCAACAACGAAAAGCAGCTATGGCTGTGCCTCAGTTTCATATGAATGATGAATTTGACCATCTTGGAATGTATATTGACCGTAATATGTATGCGTTACATCCAGAACAATATGGTGAGGTAAAAAAGGTGTTTTTGAGAGGCTTCCGGCAAGCAATTGATGAATATTTTTGTAAACTTCATGCCATGCCAGAAAGAGCAAAAAAACCAGTACAAAAAATGCCTCACAAATTTGAAGAAATAATAAACTTTTGCGATGCAAATTCAAGCAGTGATACCATTAAATTTGCTCATTACTTGTTAAACTTGTCTACTGATGCAAGAGAAGAAATGGAAGATCAGATTAAATATAATCTCAAACGTCAAAAAGAGTTAAGACGAACTGTGCCCTCAATTGCGTTTGGAGAAATAAAATACTGTATTTTTGCATCCTTGCCCAGCATTAAACCTATGACAAATGAACAACAAAGCGATTATGTATATGCTGCTTGTTCGCGAAATGAAGAAATCCCTGTAATGAGCATTAACCTCAAGTATAATGAAAAAGAAGAACTTGTTTTTGCTTCGGGAAAGCTTTTGAATTTTTCAGATCTTGACGACAACTCAGAAATAGAAAGAATCAAAGAGTTTGGACGGATAAAAGCTCGTGATTGGGTTGAGGCGCACAAGCGGGCACACGGGGGTGTGGGAAGAAACGAATATTGCCCTTGTGGAAGTGGTAAGAAATATAAACATTGTTGTATTACCAATCTTTAACGACATTGGAATTAGGTTTATAAAAAAACAGGAGCAAAACCTTTATGGTCGGTGCTCCTGCTTTTGATACAACCTACAATAAAAACCGTTGTAATATTCCAAATGTTTAACTTTTTGTATTTGTGCGTTCTTATGAAAAGATTATATATCTCGTATAGCTTTAATTGCGTTTGTAAGTTTGCCTAAGAACTCTTTTTCAATCTCTTTTTTCTCGCTATCTGATGTGTTTTCTGAATACTTATAACTAATCATTCGTTTTAATCCCAAGTCGAATGGCAAAGACTTAACATCGCACATTTCTGTGTTGCACAGAAGAATTACTCTTTCATCAGTTAGCGTGCTTAATGCATACCCTAATTCAAGCATAACATTGGGGTTAGGAATAAATTTATCCTTATCTGTTTTACAAATTGCTGATATGTCAGCAATAAAAACTAAGGCTTCATCTATTTTTCTAAGAATAGTATTAACAATATCAGGGGATCCTGCCTCATTTAAAGTATCTTTATCAAAAGCTAGACAAATATCCGCCTCTGCATTCAAATTTTTTATTGCTTTTTTTATATTCTTCTCAATAAAGTTTCTGTTGTATTTATATTCGGAATCGGATTGCCATGAGTAAAAGACAGTAAATTGAGAACGCAAGTTTAACTGCCTTTTCATCAATTCTAACAAGTCCGATATATCATCCGTTAGCTCGCTACTTTTTCTTTGCGTTCCATTGCTTAATAATTTATCACCAGTATACCCGGATATCATTCTAAGAAAATCAAGTAATTTTCTTACACTAGAGAGCTTATTAACTGGTATTAATTCAATGAATTCGCTCTTTAAATTAAAATTGTTTTCATAAAACAAATCAGGAATAGCATCGCGAACATTTGAAATATACCAGCTATAGTCATTGTTTGAAATGTAATTTTTGCACAAGTTTAACAAATCTAATTCTTTTCTATATAATACTATTTTTTTCATGTTTCCTCCTGATCTATGGTTAAAAATAAACTTAAAAAGCCCCGAATAAACGGGGCTATATTGGCGCAGGAAGAGGGATTCGAACCCCCGTGCCTTTTGGGCAAACGGTTTTCAAGACCGCCTCGTTGTGACCGCTTCGATATTCCTGCATATATATGGTGTGGTTCACTACACCATATATATGCAGTCCTATTTTGAAGTGGCTCGTGAAACTCGTTCCACGAATCCGCCTCGCATACCCCACGAAGACGCGTCAAGCTCGCTTGTAAGCGGCAAGTGCGGGTATCCTCGTCAGAGATAATCCTGCGATGTAGTAAATCATCTTACCAACTATTTAATTAGATATTGCTTTAGATGCGTGTGCTTCGGTGATTTCTGAAGTGGCAAAATAAATCCCTATGTTTTGAGATTGCGGTATAAACCAAGCAAACTACGCATATACTATACCATAGTGGCAAATTACCTGTATATCATATCACAAATTTGCCGCCTTGTCAATATTAAAATGCATTTTTTTAGAAAAAAGAGCAAAAAGGTATTGACATTTTAAAGAAGTGGTGATATAATATAATGGCGATTAGGAAATCTAAGGTCGTTATATGCCGGAATGGCGGAATTGGCAGACGCCCGGGACTTAAAATCCCGTGAGATTAATTTCTCGTACCGGTTCGACCCCGGCTTCCGGCACCAATTATATCGCGGAGTGGAGCAGTCTGGTAGCTCGTCGGGCTCATAACCCGAAGGTCATGAGGTTCAAATCCCATCTCCGCAACCAAAAACAATTCCATAGTCGATACAATTTCGGCTATGGAATTTTACTTTTTAGCCCTAAAACCACCTATTTTGATGGTTTTTAGGGTCATTTTTCTTTTATAAACACAAAATCCGCCATCCTCTGCCCCGGTAAGACAAGAATGGCGGATGTGCTATCGTTCAAGGAGTGTAATCGTTCAGGTATTAAACAGCCTTTCCAAGGAATTATATAATTCTGCTATCCGTAATAATACCATAAATATACGATTGCCCACGTAGATTTATTTTTGAAGGAGTAGGATTTTCAATTTCTAATGCCTGTTCAAAACTAGCTTTTGTAATTCGTCTGCGAGGATCGTTATTAATTAAAATGCAATTATCCTTGAATACATAACGATATTCAATATTTGTTACTGTATAAAATGACTCACCTTCGTGCTTGCGAATATTTGCCCACACTTTATCAATGTTTTTCGTTTTCCAAAAGCTCATAACAACCTCCTCAATATTTGTTTTTAAAGAAAATTCCTCTTACAAGTCCAAATAGGACACCACCGATAAATAACCCTGTTCTTCTCCCAGGCTTATTCCTCTTCTTTACCATAATATTTCATACCACCTTAAACATTATATTGAATTTCTATTGTTGAGGAGTTCCCACTCGGAGTTGTGTGAATTACAACATCCCCCTCATTCATTGACTGCCTCATAGCATTGCAAACCTGCGGTAGAGCACTTTTAAGCTTCAAATCTCTGTGAATGTCACCGGATTTTAAAGTAATCGTTTTCTTTCCGGCTTGCTTGGCAGCAATCTTTAACTCAAGAATATATTTACGGATGTCATCGGTGGAAATTTTATTCGTTTCAGGTTTAGAATTCTGATTTTTTTCTTCTAGCAATGTTGCCATTTGTTCTTCTAACACTTGAATTCTCCCCAACAATTCAACTATAATCTTTTCGTAATTCATAAAAATTGACCTTCTTTCTTAAAATTCTATTAGAATTCTATCACATTTTTGAAAGAATGTCAATAGAATTTAATGAATTTTTTCAAAAAATTAGATTTATTAACCGATATATATAGCAATCCCAAGGCAAGCGTAATGCGAACCTTGGGACTTTTTCTATTCTTACTCAAATCAGAACCGTTATTTCCGTGCCATCTTTGAGGCTGAAGACCAGGCGCTCATCTTCGTAAACGGTGAGGCGTTCTACCGTGGCGTTCCACAACTTCTCGTCAAACTCAATAGGCAGTTGCTCAAGCTCCATCAGCTCAAAGAGCATACCGCTGATGGCGAGGGCTTCAGCTTCCATACGTTTGCGCTCTGCAAGGCGTGTGTTAAGCTTATCTTCTGCAGCTTGGTAGCGCTCGGTAAAGTCGTTGTAACGGCGCTTATATTCCTCCTCGGTTACGGTTGCAGATGCGTTTTGCATAACCGTTTGCTTTAGCATTTCTTGAAGGAGGTCCAGCTCATTTTCGCAGTCAGAGATGTCCTCATCGATAAAATCTGTATCCGTAAGCGCCTTTTTCACACCTCGCAGAGTATCGAGAACAGCCTTGCGGTCGGAATAATATATGGAGAACATCTCAAGGAACTTCTCCTGTATGATGCTTTCGGTGAGGTGTGGCGTGGTACACTTGACCTCGCCTTTGAATTTATCAATGCACTGCCATACGATACGGCGATACTTATCGGTGGAGTGCCAGGTGATTGGACTATATCGTGCGCCACAATCTCCACAGTAAATCATACCGGAGAAAGCGGAGTTCTTGGAGTGAATGCGTGGATAATCTCGGCGGCGCTCCAGCTCAACCTGAACCTTGTCCCATTCCTCGGGGACAATGATTGCCGGGTGGCTTTCTTCTACATAATATTGTGGAACCTCGCCCTCGTTGACCTTCGTTTTCTTTTGAAGGAAGTCCACAGTATACTTTTTCTGCAGCAGTGCTGCGCCCTTATATTTTTCGTTACGAAGAATGCTGTCAATGGTCTTGGGGTGCCATACAGATCCGCCCCTTGGTGCAAGGATGCCTTCCTTGGTAAGTGTTCTCGCTATATATGCCTGCGATTTTCCAGCCATATAATCGGTGTAAATACGTAAAACGACCTTAGCTTCCTCGGGGTCAATTTCGGGGCTTCCATCAGGACCTCTGCGGTAGCCGAGAAACGCTCCATAAGGCATAATAACTTTGCCATCTGCAAATCTTTTGCGGTGTCCCCACGTGACATTCTCGGAGATGGAACGGCTCTCTTCCTGCGCTAAAGATGACATAATTGTAATCAAAAGTTCACCTTTTGAGTCCAAAGTGTAGATATTTTCCTTTTGGAAGAAAACTTCCACGCTTGCATCTTTGAGCTTTCTTACCGTTGTTAGCGTATCAACTGTGTTCCTTGCGAACCTACTCACTGACTTAGTCACTATAAGGTCAATTTTGCCATCGAGGGCATCTCTTATCATACGATTG
This sequence comes from Eubacteriales bacterium, assembly GCA_045613205.1. GTDB lineage: Bacteria > Bacillota > Clostridia > Oscillospirales > CAG-272 > UBA1740. Next base: position 8,004 of record JAZLAO010000142.1, read on the forward strand.
AAGCCCTCTCGGTTCTTTGTCATAACGCCCGAAATTCCCTCGTCTGTATAAACCTCAACAAACTCCCACTCGGGATTGTTCTTTATGAACTGTGTGTAGTAGTCAACCTGAGCTTCATAAGAGGTAAACTGCTCATCGCTGTCGGTGGATACACGCGCGTAGCCAGCAACCCTCCTTTTCAGCTTTGAGTCCTTGGGAATTCCTGTATGTAGGTTTCGTGTGGCGGGTATGACTGTTACGTTTTTAGCTTTAGCCATTCTTCTGTCTCCTTTCTTTGGTTTTCTTGCCCACGGCAGCTCTCATATCCTCTGTCCAGCTTTCCGAGCGTGAACGGGCCTGCCATATTTCCTCGCATTCGCTACCATCAGCAAAACGGAAGGTAAGGTGGTTTTCCTGCGCCACGGTAACGGCGGTTATTTGCCCTCTGTGGGCGTTTTTCTCTGCAAGGGTGATAAGTGTCGGCTCGGGAATTGCCTTTGAAGCACAAGCCTTTTTGCCGCTTGTGTTGTAAGTCGAGCATATCCACACAGGCCCCGTGGGAGTAGTCTTTCTGCGATAGTGCTTTCCGCATATGGCGCAAGTCATAATTCCGCTGAAGGGATATTCCTTGCGTTTATGAGGCTTGGTGTATTTTTCGGCGCGCCTTGCTATCTCAGCTTGCACCGATTCAAAAGTAGTCATATCAATAATGGGCTCGTGGGTATCGGTTGCATGGTATTGCGGCAACTCTCCGTGATTGACGAGTGTTTTCTTGGTTAGATGGTTTTCACGGTACTTTGTCTGCAACAGCAGATTGCCGGTGTAGGTGTAGTTTCGGAGAATACGCATAACAGCACTTCGGTGCCAGGTAAAGCCTTGCTGTGTCAGCACCCCGCTTCCATTGAGGGATTTCATAATAGCCTCAATGCCTTTGCCCGAGAGAAAGTCGGCAAAAATCCTTTTAACGATTTCAGCTTCCTCCGGTACGATAACATATTCTCCATCCTTGTATCGGTAGCCGAGCATATATCCGCGCCAGGGTTTACCTTCCTCAAAGTTCTGTCGCACTCGCCACTTCTGATTCTCGCTTGCTGAAAGGCTCTCGGCTTGTGCGTAGGAGGCAAGGATTGTCAGCATCAGCTCACCGTCCGCGGTCATTGTGTTGATGTTCTGCTCCTCAAAGTACACGCTGATGCCCATGTTCTTCAGCTCTCGCACTGTTTCAAGCAGAGTGACCGTATTCCTTGCGAACCTACTCACTGACTTGGTAATGATATGATTTACCTTGCCACTCTTGCAATCTGCAAGCAGACGCTGAAATCCCTCTCGGCTGTCTTTTGTGCCTGTTTTTGCTTCATCGGTGTAAACGCCAACGTACTCCCAGCCGGGATGGTGGCGAATGTAGGTACTGTAATAGTCTACTTGCGCGGCAAGCGAATGAAGCATCGCCTCCTTTCCGCTGGATACCCTGGCATACGCTGCAACCCTTTCGAGGCGAGGCATCCTGCTACGGAATTTTACTTGTTCTACAACCTTTTCCATAGTTCCTCCTTTGTATTGATTTTGTGGTACACTATATATCACTCTAAAACCCCGAAAAGTCAAGTCATATCAGCGATAAATACTATTTTCTTTTATACAATGATGCCTTGCTATAATGTGTTTTGCACACTTATAGCTTCTCTCCGAAATCTCGACTCTTTTGTAAAGACTGTCTATCAAAGCAATCGCTGTGCGGTAACGCATTATGTTGAGGTTATAGGCCTCAAGCTCCTCTTTTGAAATAGCATTCACGGGAGCAGTATTTGCGTGTGTTATCAGCATAAGCAGTAAACTCCTTTCCGCAGTACCCACAAATAAATGTGTGGTACGCTTTTTTGTTTACAACGTCACGGTGGCTATTCCACCATTTCATACGGCATTTGTCCGAGCAGAAGATCTTAGGCTTTCTGCCGGAGGGTTGGAATACGGGTCTATTGCAGCATTTGCAACGGTGCTCATATTCGTCCATTGGGTGGCGGCGCATATAAGAACGTACCGTATTGACCGAAATATGCAGTTCAAGAGCTATCTCCGATGCCTTTTTGCCTTGGCGGCGCATCAGGTCAAGACGCTCTTTTTCTCGTTTTTTCATAGAAAAGTCTCCTTGTTTGATTTAGGGGTTAATACCCCCTTTGTTTTTCACTTTTTGCGCGTGAGGGCCCCAGCCCGCTGTATGCATATATAGTCGTAGAGATTTTGACCCCCCTATCCCCCTGTGACAGAACGGACACAACGGACAGTTAGGTGCTACCGTCAAGCAGGCACGGATTCACGAGATAAATGTCCGAAGGCTTTCTTCCGACACCGTTGTAAGCCTCGCCGAGCTTCGGTGCGATGTATCCGTACTCGCAAAGGCGGTTAAGTACAGGCTGTAGTGACTCTGCGGTCTTGAATCTACGGCAAGCACGCATAGCATCTCTGCGAGAAAATTCCGCAAGTCCGGCACGCCTAATGGCTAAAACAAGATATTCGCACTGCTTGTTGACCGGGTCTGCTCCCATAAGCGAGTAGGCTGCCTTGGCGTGTTCAAGGAAATAGTCACCGATGCGGACAGCAGAACGCATTGTGTCAACGCTAACCTCGGTATCGGCAAACAAGCCATGATGCTGCACCAGGTGCAAAAGTCCCGCTATGCGAAGTACTGCGCCTACGTATTTACCAGCCCAATCTACGATGTCAGAAAGCTCATTTTTAAGGTGTTTTTCGGTGCGGTCAAACAAATCTTTGAGCACACCGTAAGCCTCGCGCGACAGTTCAAGAGAGGCATCGTCTAGGTCAGCGGATACAAGGTCTGTAATAAGAGTGGCATAAGCAGATTTCACTTCATCCTTCAAAGGGCGAGAATCAAAGGTTCGTGTGCCTACCGGGGACCTCGGCATGGAGTAAAGAAATCTAGCTGTAAGACCTCTTCCACGGAAGGTGCTGTTACTCATCATACCGTTAAGGACCTCAGGCTGCACCGCAAGAAGCATAGTAAGTGCCGGGTGATGGATGGTTTCGCTGGGGCGGCCGATTCTGTCAACACGAATACTGTCACCGCTATGTCCTTTGAGAATGGTATCGATGTTGACATTGGGCGTATAGATTCCTTTGAGAATATCGAAGATGCCACCCTCGGGAGAGACGATAGCTGCACGGCTATTGTTTTCTGCAAGCACTGAGGCGAGCTTTTCTGCGGTGACATCATCAGCGAAGAGCTTTAGTGGCTTGATAGCCTTAAACTGAGCTATCTCTTTTGCCTTTTCTTTAAGCTCCTCGCGAGGCGCTTTGCCCTTAGACACCTTGTCTTCAAGAGACCTTTTCTCCCTGTCAAGCACAGCCAGCTTCATCTCGCTTTCGATAATATCCGCATCACGTTCACTGTTGACCCTCTGCTCGTATTCTTCAAGCGGAGCGGTCATCAAGGACATTACAGCAGACTTTCTTTCAGCTGGCGCGGCGATGATAACCACAAAGAGATTAAGCGGTTCTGCCCAATCTGATTTGCCGAAAATGCGAGTTTTTCCCTGTGTGCATATAGCAAGGATGGCCAGCGAGGCTGCACCTGCCATATCGGGGGCGGTCTGCGTAGTTTCGGCAACAGCCTTTACATAATCGCGCAGAACAGGCGGCAATGCATCAACCGGGAATGGCGGCAGAGCGTATTCATCAAACGGTATTGGTGTCTCCCACGCAGGTGGTGCGTTATAGATGTCGGGCGGTATGTATCCTGCCGAGGTGGCTACCTTATCTTTGTAAAAACGCTTTGCGCTATTCCATATGGTGTCAAGCTCGGTTTGCTCCAGTGGCGGAGAGCATTTATACGATGCGGTCATATAAGCCGTATACGCTTCCTCGGTGTCCCCGTAACGCTTCAGGAGCCTTACAGCGGTCAGGTGCATCGTCTTATTGCGTGAACCCTCGGGAATTGCTTCAGCAAGAGCCTCGTACTCCTCAAAGGCTCTATCCGATTCGTATTCTTCAAGAAATTCATTCAGAGTTCTGGTGCCGTGGTGAAAACTCACTTCAGGTGCTTCGGTGCCGAAGAAAAATCTGGCAGCATCCAGCGCCTTTTCATCGAAGTATGGGAAGATATCGTGTACACGTTTTTTGAGGTCGGCATAAGCGGCTGCGTCGGTAATTTCGTCTGTGAGAAAAAGAACGTGGAACCTTGGACGAGCTGACCTTTCCCCCTTTTTCTTCATATGGTTGCGGCTGTAATGAATAATGTAGGTGACCTCGCTGAAGAAGACTGCGATATCGTCCTCAGTTATCCACTCCTCGGGTGTGTCCGAATGGTCGTTATCGCAATCAAACGGGATAACGTTAGAACGGACGAAGTTATCCTTGCTCCTGTAATTGTCGCGATATTCGGCAAACACGGTATCGTACGAGAAGGCCTTAATTGCTGCCTCCTCGTCAACAAGGTCTATCCTGGTGGGATAACGGCAGTTCGCTTCGTTTCCACGGACCTTTGCTGCATAAATGGTCATAGTTTTGTTTTCTTGCATTTTATTGCTCCTTTCATTTTTTATGGTTGCTATGACAGTTGTAATTGTTTCCTCCTCATAGGTAGCTCACGAAAATAGCATTTTTTAACCCCCTCTCGCAAAAAAATCTACAAATCTCTCATAGGTAGCTCACAAAAACAGCGTTTTTTAAGCCCCCATAAGCAAAAAACATCAAGTTCCTTCATAGGTAGCTCACAAAAATGGCAAAAACGGACCCCCTATTTGAAATTTTTCTGAGAATTTTTTGAAAAACACGAGGTTCCTTCATAGGTAACTCACGAAAATGGCAAATTCGAAGCCCCCTTTTTCAAATTTTCTTGAAAATAAAAAATCCGCTCCCCCGACGGGAACGGAAAAGACGAAGCCAACCCTTTAATAATAAAAGATACTAAATTTTGTATTTTTACTATTGACATTACAAAAAAATGTAGTATAATATTATTGTAAAGTAAATTATCATAATACAAATAATTGTAGTGAAAGGAGGCTTCTTGTGATTGAAAATAAAGCAAATGTTTTTGCTTCTGAAGAATATATACTATTGGCGTGGCTATCAAAAAACTTAACTTGTAGCAAGAAAAAAGCGACCAATAGATTTTCACAAATTGAGATAGCAGACGAACTTGACTGTAGCCCCACTACAATCAACAAAAGAATGCGAATGTTACAGCAAGCAAAGTGTGTTGAATTGGATGGTAAAAAAGGATATATCATTACCGACAAAGGGAAGAAAATAATAAAGAAAATGAACGAAATAGAAGATATTATTGGAGGAAAGAAAAATGGCAACCAATAAAATTGAAAAATACACAGAAAAACTCACCGAGCAAGAAATGAAAATCTCTGCTTATGGTGAAAATGATTTTGGATTTGTTTATGTTCAAGGCGAAACAACACCCAACTCCAATATTAATGCGGCTCTTAAAAAGGCTGGAGGCAAACCGAAGGATTGCGCTTTGGATAATTTTTCTACCGCTGGTTCCGGTAAAGCTAAACCAGAATATGTAATTACATTGAAGCATGATTTGAACACTATAATCGTAGTCGAGTGTAAAAATTCTGTCAAAAAGCACGCGAGTGAGTCTTTAAATCATCCCAAGGATTTTGCTGTCGACGGTGTATTATATTACGCTAAATATCTGAAAGAGTATTTTAATGTAATAGCGGTTGCAATTTCTGGAGCAAAGAAAGCTGATATTCGGGTCGATGCTTTTTATTGGGCCACAAATCAAACTGATTACTCAGAACTTACCAAATCAAAAAACATTATTTTAGAGCCGGAAAACTATTTGAAGTTGGTTCGTGGCGAAAAAGTGCAGAAGGCATATAGTTTATCCGAAGTAAAGGCAACAGCCGTTAGCATCCACGATTCTTTAAGAATAAACAAGATGACGGAAAAACTAAAGCCTTTGTTTATCGCAGGTGTTCTTATTGCTTTACAAGACGAAGATTTTAGCAACGATTACGACAAGATTACAAGCTTTAATACCTTGTTGGACAGTAGTTTATCAGCAATCGAACGAGTACTATCGGATGGTGAAATTAGTAACAATAAGATAAGAGAAATTAAAGGTAAATTTGCAGAAATTGGGTCGGTTATTAAATTAAGAGCAACACCTCTTTCAGATGACAATTCTTTACGCTGGTATATAAATCAACTAGAAATGAAAATCAAGCCCATGATGGACTATATTGGAAACACAATTGATGCACTTGGAATTTTCTATCATGAATTTATTAGTTATTCTTCCGGTGATGGAAACTCGCTTGGAATAGTACTTACTCCCCAGCATTTAACGGAATTTATGGCTGATCTTATTAATATAGATAAAGAATCGCGCGTGGTGGATATTTGTTGTGGAAGCGGAGCGTTTCTTGTAACTGCAATGGGAAAGATGTTTAAGGAAGCAGCAACTCCAGAAGATATTGAATATATTCGCAAGAACAATCTCTATGGAATTGAACAGGATTCGGACATACATACCCTTGCACTTGCAAATATGATAATGCGGAAAGACGGAAAATCTCATATTTTGCACGGTGATTGTTTTGATAAAAACACAATCAAGAAATTTAAAAATTTAAAGGACACAAAAGGCAATCCTATTATTCTGAACAAAGGGTTGCTGAATCCTCCATACTCTCAAAAAGATCATGTTGAATTGGAGTTTTTGGAACAAGAACTTGATCTTATTTCGCAAGGCGGCGAAGTCGCAGTAGTTTGCCCTATGAGTTGTGCTATAGGTACGAAATTTAAGGATGTTAGAGAAAGGCTGATGGAAAGGCATACATTGAAAGCCGTTTTCTCTATGCCGGATGATATTTTTTATGGCCAAGGGGCGGGTACGTGTGTTTGTGTAATGGTCTGGGAAGCTAAAAAGAAACACGATTCGAAAGTATCAACATTCTTTGGATATTACAAAGACGATGGATTCGTAAAACGCAAAAAACTCGGTAGGGTCGATGCTTACGAAAAGTGGGAAGCAATAAAAGCCGAGTGGTTAAGATTGTATCGCGAAAGAGAGGTGGTTGACGGTCTTACTGCTAAAGCATGTGTAACTCACAAAAACGAATGGCTTTGTGAAGCATACATGAAAACTGACTATAGTAAACTGTCTCAAGAAGATTTCCAATCCACACTGAATGATTATCTCGCCTATCTGATAAAGGAGGGACATGTATATGAATCTTGACGTTGCAGATTGGAAGGAATTTAAACTTGGGGATTTGTTTACTCCTAAATATGGTGTTAACTTAGAACTAACAAATTGTACGTTATCAAATTCACGCGATGCCATAAATTTTGTCGCCAGAACATCGGAAAATAATGGTGTTGTAGCTCAGGTAGAAATCATTGATGGCGTAGAGCCTCAAAAAGCGGGTAGCATAACTTGTGCTGGTGGAGGTAGTGTATTATCTACATTTGTTCAAACGAAGGATTTTTACAGTGGTAGAGATTTATATTTGCTTATCCCTAATGAGGAAATATCATTAGAAGCCAAGCTGTTCTGCTGCTCTGTAATTACACAAAATAAGTATCGATTCAATTATGGAAGACAAGCAAACAAAACGCTAAAAGAATTGTTGTTAAAGCTTCCCGCCAATGGTGATAAACCCGACTGGGAGTTTATGACGGGGTATATAAAACAACTTAACTGCAAACCCATTACAACATCTATTAGTTCTGAGGCACCCTCTAAATTACTACAAGTTTCACAATGGAAAGAATATAAATTGGGGGCGTTATTTGATATTCAAAAAGGAAAACGCCTTACAAAAGCGGATATGATAGAAGGAACGGATAATTATTTGGGGGCCATTGATAACAATAATGGTGTTAGACAAAAAATATCAGCCGATAAGTTGTGGCAACCCAATTGCATAACCGTAAACTACAACGGAAGTGTTGGTGAGGCATTCTATCAATCTGAACCATTTTGGGCATCAGACGATGTTAATGTGCTATATCCTAAAGGCTGGGAATTAAATAAGTACATTGGTCTCTTTATAGCTACCGTAATTAAAGCAGAACGTCCTAAATATAACTATGGTCGTAAGTGGAAAAAAGAGATCATGAAAAAATCTGTTATAAAACTTCCGACTAAAAATGGTGAGCCGGACTGGACTTATATGGAGAATTATATAAAATCTTTGCCCTATAGCGACAGAATTTGATAATCATTGGACTTCCTTACTTTTATGCGGTACTATGTCTTATAACCATTAGGTACAAGCACAAAATGCGTTGTTAAGAAAATGTGATAAGAACTATCGATGTAAATAAGATCTTCAATTTGATAATATTCTGATAACTTTTTCCGCTACAGCTGGACTTTCTCTCAAAATTATGGTAACATACCGTGTTATGAGAGAAAGGAGGTGCAGAGATGGCTTACGGGCACCTTGATACAGTATGCGCTCCGAGGCGTAAACGCAACGAAGATAGCTTTAATAAGCGGTTGCTACGGTATTGCGTGGCAATGGCGGGCTTGGGGATGTTGTACCACCGGGGAGAGCTCTCCTTGCGCTCCTGGTACAGAGCCGAACAGATAGTAGCTGACCGCTACCGGCTTGCCGAGGACAGCCTCTTTCGCAAGTGGCACCCCGACTATGATAAGAACATTGTTGAGCAACGCGATGAGCGCCAGCTCTACATCCGGAAAACATAATAAAAAAAGACCGATCGTGCCGGGCGATGATGCTCGATGCGGTCGGTCTTTTCGTTCACAGAAAGTTATCTGGACTTTCTGCCGAAGGTATGGTAATATCTCCTGCTACAAGGAGGTGAATTTATGCAAAGCATACTTGAAGAATTG
>JAZLAO010000143.1:0-63012 GCA_045613205.1 Eubacteriales bacterium
GGTTTTTAGTGCTATAATTAGGTAAAATCGAATGAAAGTAAAGGAATGATCGACTTTGATTTACCAAAAAATCTTTACAGAAGAGAAGCCGTATCATATAATGATAGGCAGTCTTTCAAAATTCCCCGAGCATCGACACGCGGATTTTGAGCTTAATTTTTGTATAGATGGTGAGTTTGACATCGTAATGGAGAAAAAGACATATCACGTTGAGGCGGGCTGCACAACGTTTATTCCGTCAATGTGCTCTCACGCTATTCCGCCTCAGCACTGTGACAGAAACGTCGTCACGCTTATTGTAGGAATGTCACTGTTGAAAAAGGATTTTGCCGAGCTTTCAAGATTTTTTGACAAACCAAAAGTATATGACTTAAAAACTCCGGAAAATCTGAAAATTCTCGAGCTTTTTTCAGAGTGTGTAGACTCTCTTTGTGCAGAAGAGCCGACAGACGAGCTTTTAATAACCGGAAATATATATAAAATTCTATCCTATATGCTTAAAAATTTCACGTCCAGGGAGAAAAAGGACGTGAGTGACGGAGATTTTCGTAAGGTTGAAAACATCGAAAAAGCTCTTGAACTTATATACTATAACTACAAGGAGCCGATTACCGTTGAATACGCTGCAACCCTCACGGGATACAGTAAAAGTAACTTCTGTAAGATTTTTAAAAAGGTTGTAGGCGAAAGCTTTCATCAGGCTCTTAATCGTCAACGGGTAAATAATGCCGCAGGGTTGCTTTATGTGTCTAATATGCCTATTGCCGAAATCTCCGCAGAGGTCGGATTTGGTGAAACTAAAGCGTTTTGCAGAGTATTCAAAAGTGTATATGGGGTGACTCCCGGAGAATATAGAAAAAGAAAATAAGCGGCTGTCACGCAAATTTGACCAGTCGCTTATCAAACTAATAGGGTAGCTCAAAGTAAAACCTGAGCTACCCTGTTAAATTATATATTAATCTTATCTCTGGATTCTTCCAGAGCCGTCGCCGCCTGCGAGCTTTTCAACCTCTGCAAGAGTAACCATGTTGTAGTCACCCTCGATGGAGTGCTTAAGAGCAGATGCAGCAACCGCAAACTCAACTGCAGCCTGGCTTGACTTTCCGTTAAGGAGAGAGTAGATAAGACCGCCGCCGAAGGAGTCACCGCCGCCTACACGGTCGATGATGTGGAGGTCGTACTTCTTGGAGAAGCAGTATTCGTCAGCCTTAACGTCGTAGAGCATTGCTGACCAGCCGTTATCAAACGCGGAGCGGCTCTCACGAAGGGTGATAGCAACGTACTCAAATCCGAACTTGTCAGCGAGCTGCTTTGCAACAGACTTGTAACCGTCGTGGTTAAGCTTGCCGCCGTAGATGTCGGTAGCCTCAGCCTCGATACCGAATACGTCCTTTGCATCCTCCTCGTTTGAGATGCAAACGTCAACGTACTGACAAAGCTCAGTCATAGCAGCGCGAGCTTCATCTCTTGTCCAAAGCTTACCACGGTAGTTAAGGTCGCAGGAAATCTTAACGCCCTTAGCCTTTGCAGCCTTGCAAGCGTCCTTGCAGATTTCAACAACGTTTGCTCCAAGTGCGGGAGTGATACCTGTGAAGTGGAACCAATCTGCGCCCTCGAAAATGCTATCCCAGTCAAAGTCATCGCGCGATGCCTTTGCAATAGCGGAGTTAGCACGGTCGTAAACACATACGGAGCCTCTCTGAGAAGCGCCCTTTTCATTAAAGTAGATACCTACTCTGTCGCCGCCGCGAACGATTTTAGAGGTGTCAACGCCATATCTGCGAAGGCTGTTAACAGCACACTGACCGATGGAGTGGGTGGGGAGCTTGGTAACGTAGGAAACGTCTACTCCGTAGTTTGCAAGAGATACGGAAACGTTAGCCTCACCGCCGCCGAAGGTAAACTCAACGTGGTCGCACTGAACGAATCTTTCGTAGTTGTAGGGCTGGAGGCGAAGCATAATCTCGCCGAAAGTAATAACTTTCATCGTTTTTATTCCTTTCAAGAATATAATTTTTGTCGCATATATTATAACACAGTAGAATTTAAAAATCAAGACTCAAATAGCAAAAATATAAAAGGGACTGTCAGAGCGCGCGATGCGTCGTAACAGTCCTTTTTTTATGCTTTAATTTCAGCTATGCAAGCTGCACAGATTTTCTTTCCTTTAAACGTAGCAAGGTCCAATCCTCCGCCGCAGAGGAGGCAAGCATTTTCAAATTTTTTGAGTATAATTTTATCATCCTCAACATAGATTTCAATAGGGTCGGAGCTGCTTATATTCATTTTGGTACGCATTTCCTTCGGGATAACAATGCGTCCAAGTTCGTCAACGTTACGTACAATACCTGTAGATTTCAATTCAGTGTTACCTTTCTTAATTAATAAATTGTTAGGGTTTAAAAATAGAAAGCGTGTGGCAAAAACGCAGTACCAAGACGGATTTTACTGAAGTCACAGTACTGGATTGCTACGTATTATGTAGAAATTTCCTTCGACATAATGATACTTAATTTTACCACAACCGGCTTTAAAAGTCAAGGCAAATGCCTTGTGAGATATGACAATTTTTTTATATTTTTGAGGACATTTTTTGACAAAAAAGGATTATAAACAAAAAATGGAAAAAATATTGAATTATCTGCCGCGAAGGATAGGCGAGGAAATTATGAGGCTATCCTCCTCGCGCGGAGTTGGAATTTCGGGAATATCCGAAATACGTTTGCGTGCTTTCGGAAGAAACTCGATAATAATATCGGGAGAGCGTATCTTCCTCTCTGTGCCGTCCTCTTTTGAGGAGGTTATGCGCACCTTTTCGCTTTTGTGTGAGGGCGCTGTATATGCTCACAGAGACGGTATAAGAGAGGGATATATTTCGCTTCCGCATGGAATTCGTGTCGGTGTATGCGGAACGGCAAGATATGATGCCGGCTCACTCGTCGGAATAAGTGAAATAAGCTCGCTTGTTTTCAGGATACCGACAGGCGTTTTTTCGGGAATCGGACCTCTTTATGAGGCTTATAAAAAATGTGACAAAGGAATGCTGATTTATTCCCCGCCCGGTGTAGGAAAAACTACCGCGCTTCGCGTTCTTACCTCGCTTGTCGGGGGCGGTCGCTGTCCTGAGCAGGTTGCGGTGATTGACGAGCGGTGCGAATTTGTTGTCGAGGACTATAAGAATTCCTCGGTTGATATACTTCGTGGGTACAAGCGTGCGGAGGGAATGGAGATTGCGCTTCGCACTTTGTCGCCAAGCGTCATAGTTGTGGATGAGGTGGGAAGAAAAAAGGAGGTAGACGCTATGCTGGACTCCTTAAATTCCGGTGTGAAAATTGTTGCCTCGGCTCATGCAGGCAGCTACGAGGAATTAGAGAAGAGATCTGCGCTTCTGCCGTTTATTGAAAGCGATGTGTTTGACGTTTTTGTCGGTATAGTCTTGAAGGACGGATACCGACATATCACCGTGAAAAGAAAATAATGAAATACGTAGGAATTTTACTTATACTCGTTGCAGCGTGTGCTATCTCACGCGAATTTTCAAAGCAAATGGCGAAAAGAACGGGAGAGTGCAAAGATTTTTTGGCATTTATTGCATACATGAGAATTCAGGTCGGCTGTTTTCTGAGACCTGTAAAAGAGCTTGGCGAAGGCTTTTCTTCACCCGCGCTTGAAAACGCGGGATTTATGGATTCGCTTGCAAATTCCGATTGCATTTTTGATGCGTATAAAAAATGCGAGGCTAACCTATCGCTTTCGAGTCAAGAAAAAGAGGTGCTTGAAACTCTTTTTTCTTCATTCGGCGAGGGATACCTTGACGATGGGATAAAGCTTATTGATGCTTCTTATTCGGCAATGGAAAAGCTGTACTCTAAGCTTTGCGAGGAAAAAGCAAAAAACACAAGGCTCGTCACTGCGCTTTCCGTAACGGCGGCACTTGGCATTATTATTTTTGTAATATAGAAAAACAGATTAATGAGTATTACGGCAAAAATCAGTGAGCTTTGCCACATTAAGCCCGGAGGATGTTGTGAATGGATATTTCACTTATACTTAAAATTGCAGGGGTTGGAATAATAGTTACTGTTATTTGCCAGATGCTTTCCAAAGCAGGCAGGGACGAGCAGGCTACCTACGTTTCAATTGCAGGTATAATAGTGGCGCTTATGCTTCTTGTAGGTGAGCTCGGCGAGCTTTTTGAAACGGTAAAGGATGTGTTCGGAATTTGATTTTAAGGCTTATTGGTACAGCTCTTATACTTACAGTTTCCGCCTTTCTTCTGAAAAGCTTCGGATGGCGAGGCGCTCCGGTTTTTACCGCTGTTGCCTTGATTTTGTTTATATCCGAGTCTGAGGGGGAGCTTGAATACATATTTTCGTCAATAAAAAAGATAGGAAACGAGTCCGGAATTGACGACGCACTTTCTGCTGCTATAAAGGTGCTCGGTATCGGATATCTTTTTGGAATATGCGCAGATATTTGCCGCGAGCTTTCAGAGGCCGGAATCGCAAAAGCCGTAGAGGTCGTGGGGCGTGTCGAAATAATAACTGTAGTTATTCCGTATTTCCAAGAAATAATAAAGGTTGGAATAGGACTTGTAAAATGAAAGTGAAAAAATTCGTTATACTCTTTGCCGTTCTCTTTTTTCTTCTCGGTTATCCCGTCTTTGCAGCAGAGGATGCATCAGAAAAATATTGGCAGGATTATCTTGACACGGTACCTGACGCAAGTGTATCTTCCGACCCGTCCGACGTTGTCATGGGGGTAGGTGTGGAATCGCTTATCTCAGAATTTATGTCTGCGCTGGATAACGGTATAGGTGAAGCGGGCTCGTTTCTTTTATTGCTTCTCGGTGTCGCTCTGCTTATTGCGGCTTCGGAATCGGTGACGCCCATAGAAAACAGCCGTATTTCGAAAAATTCAGCAGCGGCAATTTCGGTAATATCGTCAGTTCTGATATTTGAAAGGATAGGAAGTCTTTGCTATTCGGTGAGAGACAGCATTAATTCTCTTTCAGCCTTCTTTTCCGGGATAATTCCCATACTGACCGGTATACTCAGTGCCGGAGGAAATATAAATTCTGCAACCGCGCAAGCTTTTAATATGAACGTGACATTGGGTGCGGTTTCCTACATAACGACCTCGGTGCTTGTCCCGCTTGTTTTTGCTCTTTTTGCACTTGCACTTGCGGCAAGCACCGATGGCGGAGCAATATCGTCTGTTGCAAAGGGCATAAAGAATATATTTATGTGGGTTGTTGGAATAGGCACGGCAATTATAATAGGTGCTGTATCTATGCAATCGGTGATAACAGGGGCGCAGGACAGCGCCTATCTGCGCGCGGCAAAATATGCGGCTACTGGAATGATACCCGTAGTCGGTTCTACTGTTTCGGGAGCACTTTCAACCCTTGCAGGCGGTCTTTCCTACGTTAAAAGCGTAGTCGGAATTTCGTCGGTGATGGTTATAGTTACGCTGGCGATTTCCCCTCTGATAACAATGCTTTTATACAGGTTTTCCTTTTCCATAGCGATGACCTTGCTTGGATTCATGGGTTCGCAGGGGGGCGTGCGAAGTTTTTCTGCCTTTCGTTCGTCACTTGATGCCTTGATTTCGGTATATTCAATATCCGCTGTCGTTTACATATCCGAGGTTGTGGTTTTTATGAAAAGCGGGGTGAGCGTATTTGGGTGAATATCTCGGCTCGGTAGTTGTTATGTCTGCAATTTTAGGCTTGATTTCATATGTTTCATATCCAAGCGGCTCTGAAAAAACAGTAAAATTCGCTGCATCCGTACTGCTTTTATATACGGCGCTTACGCCTGTCCTCGGATTCGCGACAAAAATCACAAGCGGTGATACTGACGGCTTTTTTGACGGTATAGACATTGAAAACATCGAGACCGACGACGAATACCTTAAGGTTGCCGAGGCGGCCTTTAAGGAGGGGGTTTTCGAGCTGCTGGCATCTGAATTTTCTGTTGATAAGGAAAACGCTGAGGTTTTCGTTATTGATTTCGATTTTAGAAATATGAGAGCGAAAAAAATAAAGATTTTGCTTTTTGGAAACGGAGCTGTTGCCGATTTTCGAAGAATAGAAGAATATATTACCGAGTCGGGACTCGGAGAATGTGAGGTGAACGTTAGGATTGGATAGCACTTTTTTGAAGAGGATGGGAAAGAACAAAAAAATCCTTGCGGTAGCTTTGATTGCGGCTTTCGGGATTTTGCTTATCCTTGCATCTTCTCACGGTGAAAAAGAAGCTTCGCACACACAGACGGAGAAAATCAGTCTTGAAGAGTATAAGAGTGATATGGAAAACGAGATATCAGCGCTGTGCTCCTCTGTATCCGGAGTCGGAAAATGCCGTGTGTTTATAACCTTTGAAAGAGGAGAAGAAACCGTGTATAAGGGCTCTTCAGTAGTAGAAACAAGACCGCCGAAGGTCAAGGGTGTTATGATTGCCTGCCGCGGTGCGGAAAGCGACGGAGTAAGAAATCAGCTGACCGATATGATGACGGCTCTGTTTGATATTGGGTCTAACAGAGTGGCAATTTTGAAATTAAATTCTTGATTGCGGTAATATCGGGCAAATCGGTCTCATAGGATATATCAAGTAACGAAAGTAAGGAGAGGTGCATAAAATGCAAAACGAAAAAGTAAAGAAATTTTTTAAATCAAAGTCAGCGCGTAGTGCTGTAATTATCGTGGCGGTATTGCTCATAGGTCTTGCCGTTTATCTTAATTACAGATGGTTCTACGACCCAATCAGCTCCCTTGGATACGGTGACAACAATATGGATAACAACCTCGATTCGAGCCAGACAACAGGCGGGGAAACAAGCGAAAACGAGAGCGAAAACAATTATTTTACGTCTACTGTTCTTACCCGCAAACAGTCGAGAGACGAGGCTATTGACGTACTGAAGCTTGTTACGGAAAATGAAGATGCAACCGAGAGCGCTAAGGCGGAAGCAGCACAGAAAATATCGCAGATAGCCGTTGATATTCAAAACGAGGCAAATATTGAATCTCTTGTGAAGGCTAAAGGATTTGAGGAGTGTGTAGCAGTAATTTCCGACGATTCGGTAAGCGTTATCGTAAAAGCGGAAACTCTTCAGGCAAATCAGGCTGCACAGATTCTTGCAATAGTTTACGAAACTACCGGAATTTCCCCGGAAAATATCAGCATAATCAACAAGTAATAACACCGAGTATGAGAAAGAAAAATGCAGACCGTCCAATTTTTGCGGCGGTCTCTATTTTTTTTGATGTTTTTGTTGACAGTGTGAGCGTTATATGATAAAATAATATGTATCAAATATTAAATATATAATGGAGAAAAACAATGAAAAAATTAAAAGTAGGCATTATCGGTGCAACAGGTATGGTAGGTCAGAGATTTGTTCTTCTGCTTCAGGACCATCCTTTCTTTGAAATATCAGCTCTTATAGCAGGTCCTCGCTCTGCGGGACAGAAATACTCCGATGCAGTATCAGGAAGATGGAAAATGACCGTTCCCTGTCCTGATTCAGTAAAGGAAATGGTGGTTATATCCTCCGACGAGGTGGAGAAGGTTGGCGAAATTTGCGACTTTGTTTTCTGCGCGGTTAATATGTCCAAGGACGAAACCCGTGCGCTTGAAGAAAGATATGCAAAGGCGGAAATACCGGTCGTATCAAATAACTCCGCACACAGATGGACACCCGACGTTCCAATGGTTATTCCGGAAATCAACGACGCTCACCTTGAGGTTATTGCGGCACAAAGAAAGCGCCTCGGAACCAAGCGCGGATTTATAGCGGTTAAGCCTAACTGTTCGATTCAGTCATACGTAGGAGCGCTTACTCCTCTCAAAAAGTACGGAATCAAGGAAATTGTAGCAACAACCTATCAGGCAATAAGCGGTGCGGGCAAAACCTTTAACGAATGGCCCGAAATGATAGATAACCTTATCCCCTTTATAGGCGGAGAAGAGGAAAAGAGCGAAAAAGAGCCTCTTCGCGTATGGGGAACTGTTGAAAACGGTGAGATAGTTCCGGCAACCTCGCCTATCATAACAACCCAGTGTCTTCGTGTTCCGGTAAGCGACGGTCATATGGCGGCAGTTTTCGTAAAGTTCGAGAACAAGCCCACCAAGGAACAGATTCTTGAGGATTGGAAAAACTTTTCCGGCAAACCGCAGAGCCTGGGACTCCCCTTAGCTCCGGAGCAGTTCATAACCTATTTTGAGGAAGATAACCGTCCTCAGACTAAACTGGACCGCGATCTTTACGGCGGAATGGGTGTTTCGGTAGGCAGACTCCGCGAGGATTCGGTTTACGATTATAAATTCGTCGGACTTTCTCATAACACTCTTCGCGGAGCGGCAGGAGGTGCCGTTCTTATCGCTGAGCTGCTTTGCAAGGAAGGATTTTTTGACAAATAATCAGCTCGCTCTGTGCGTCAGCCAGCCAATTTCTTAAAGAAAAATCGTGTTTTGTAATATAAAATGCGAAAATTTGGTGATTTTTAATAAATCGCTCAAGTAAAATTTGGCGTTTATAAGCCCGATAAAGAGTGACGCCCTATTGACTTTTTGTCAAAAAGTATATATAATAATTATAATAAGTTTATATGCAACGAAAGGCAAAATGGGTACTAAAATGAAAAAAATTATATCATTGCTTCTCGCTACCGTCTGTTTGTTTGCTCTTTTTTCGTGTGGCGATTCTTCGGTAGAGGATTTCACGAGAATTGTTTCGTCATCCGAACCTACGAAAATTATTACAAATACGTCTTACGATAACGGTAGTGACGTTTTGAGGGGTTCTTATGAAACGCAAATTTACGGCGCGGATTTTATGATGGCCTACAACTATGAGGATTATGTAACACCTGCTCCCGGAGTAGATCCGGACGAATACATAGCTAAGCACGAGGGCAAGGTTTACTATCATGACGGTCTCTATTCTACTGACGAGGGAAAAACCTGGACAACCGGCACTCCGAGTGAAACTGCCAGACAGGTTAAGTTTGACCTTGGCGCAGCAGATATTGCGGATTACACCTTAAGTGAGGACGGTAAGACCTTGAGCTTCACCGTATCTGCCGAGGACGCAGAAAAGATTCTTGGAGTCAAGTTGAGTGCGACTGAGGACGGCGTTGAAATTAAGGTTGTTCACGACGGAAACAATCTCAGACAGATTCGCGTTTCTTATTCTACTGAAAACGCAACGATTGTAACGCTTGAAACGTCTTACTCTTACAGTGAGGTAACGTCTCCTTTTGCTAACGGTGACGCTGCTACGAAATAAGAGAAACTTGAAAGAAAGGCGTGAATGAAATGAAGAAGATTATATCTACCGTTCTTGTACTTGCTTGTGTATTTACCTTTTTCTCTTGCGGAGGAAATGGGTCTACCAAAGCAGCTCTTAAAGACATAAATGATATGTACAATGCTATCTCACCTTCGATGGTAGAAACCGAAACCACCAGAAACTTCGGAAACTACTCTCTTGTAAATAAGGGAACCTTGAAAGTTGGAACTGCCGGCGCTGCTAAAGTTGCCGTTTATGAGTATTCCAATCAGCAGCTTCGCGATATTGAGAGCGGTTCGGGCTCGGAAATTCTTGATTTTATCGAGACTGTGACGGGTATCAAAGAGTATCACGAGGAACTCGGTTATCGTGAGAATGGCGGAAAATGGGACGAAGAAGGTGAGGATTTCACCCCTGAAACAGGTGCAATTGCATTGAATCTTACCGAAGATACCGTACAGGATTTCAAGTACGACGAAGAGAACAAGACTTACAGCTTTAGCGTCCTTGCAGCTGATACGGAAGCTGTGTTTGGAAAAGAAATAGAATCTGACGTTGCGGTAACGATTACTCGAACCGCGGCTGACATCGTTGGTCTTACGCTTTCCTACACAGTTCAGTCAAAGAGTAAAGATCATCCTGAAATACAGATTACGGTAAAGGCGTCATATTCCTATGACACCCAGACTATCACTATCAACTGATTTTTGCAGGAGGAACCTTTGAAATGACTAAAAAGAGAATAATTACTGCAATATTGCTTGTTTGCATGCTCTTCAGTGCCTGCCTCCTCGTGTCCTGCGGTGGAGATGAAAAGAGTGAAGATTTCACGGCAGCAATATCTGCTACCAAGCCTTCCAAGGTTGAAGGCACTATTAAGATGTATACTGAGTACGGTCCTCTCACAGCAACTTACACTGCCGACATCGCAGAGGATAACTCATTCGTACTTAATTATGCTTATGACAAAATCAACGACATTGCAACCGGAGATGCCGGGGATGTGACCGACAAGATTGAAGGAACTGTTACTTATAAGGACGGTACTTATTCGGATACCTCCCTTGCGGCTAAGGTGCCCGCTGATGCCGTTGCAGCAGAAATAAATCTTGGCGAGGATATTGATTACACATTAAGTGAAGACGGAAACGTTCTGGTAGCAACTATAAAAGCAGCTGATACTAAATCGGTTCTCGGTGTAGAGTATGCAGCCGACGTTACTATGGTTCTCACCAAAGCAAACGACAAGATAGTTTCACTTTCACTCACTTACACACTTACAGAGGGTAAGGTTGAGGTTGTTTGCAGCTACAAATAATCAAAAAATAAGGGCTGATTCGTTAGGAATCAGCCCTTGCTATATACAGCGTTCAAATCTTCTCGGGCTTAATATAACCTTAAAACGAAATTTTCGTTTGTTTGAAAATTCACTTTAATAAAATGACAACAAAAAACTTGAAAAAACACTTGACTTTTGAATTTATGTGTGATATAATAGTCAAGCGAGATTTTGAGGGGCGTAATCTTAAGTCCTTCAAACCACAAAGCATAATATGGACCATTAGCTCAGTTGGTTAGAGCTACCGGCTCATAACCGGTCGGTCCTAGGTTCGAGTCCTAGATGGTCCACCAACAAAAAGAGGTAACCCTTGCGGTTGCCTCTTTTTGTTGGTGGCTTATCAAGGCTCAAATTTAAAACCACCGGTTTGAGCCGGAGGCTACATAATCAAGCGCGAGCGAGTCTGTGCTCGCACAAGCGAGCCGTGCGCAGATTGCTCCGCGAGCGCAAATCTTTGATTTGCGTAGGCGCATAGCGCCCAAGAACTTGCGTTCTTGCAGCTCGCAAGGAGTATAACCGGTCGGTCCTAGGTTCGCATTCCCGCCACAGAGCGCGTCAAGCTTGCTTGTAAGCGGCAAGAATAGGAATATTTACGCCCTGTGTCAAAATTATGCGAGCAAAATACCACGACTCTGGGTGATGCAAATAAGAATAAAAAGGCGGTCATTTCAACTGACCGTCTTTTTTTATTTGCCTTGGTGATGATGTTATTATTACCCCTTAATACGTTTATACTCGATACAAGTATATTCTGTTCCGCAATCCTCGCAGGTATGCGTAACTTGATGAATCTCACATAATACGCCATCAATTGTTTCATCGGGAAGACGAATATCTTCACTAACCTTTGTTTTGTTTTGAGTGGGACACTTGATACAAGCGTTCGCTTCCATCTTTTTTGCTTTTACGTAAAAAGTGAAAAAAGTGACAACGGCCGGAATCATTCCAATCATTAAAAAGACAAGCGTTAATAGGTCGTTTATAAATATCATAATTATAGAGATAATTGCTCCTACTACAAAGGGAATTCCCCCAAACATATAAAACTTTTTCATCAGTTCGGCTACTTCTTTTTTCTTCATATCCTTACAATCCTTTCTTCGTTTGCACCAAGACATTATAATTATACTCTATATATCGACAATTGTCAATATAAAGATAATAAAATATAATTTTATTTGAGACGTCTGAAAGGTAAAGGAGAGTAAAATTATGATTTCTTATGAACCGTTTTATAAAACGCTGAAAGCTAAAGGTATAACGTCATATAAGCTTATAAATGAATTTAACGTTAGCAGAAGCTTGCTTGATAGGCTAAAGCATAACAAACCCATTACTACCGTTACTATAAATGATTTATGCACTTATCTTGATTGCGATGTAAAAGACATACTTGAGTATACCAAGGATGTATAATAAAAAGCGCGCCAAGATTAATATACTTGGCGCATTCTTCGTTTAAAGGTGTCGCTCAAAAAATATCGATTTTCATAAATCTTTAGGTTGTAGTATTTTTATATGGTGGCAGCTTTACCACACTTCTTTAGCTAATCTAATTCTTTCCTCAAGCTCTATAACGAACGCATCCTCATTTTTCACGCTCACTGTCGTTACGTCATAAAAATTATACTTTATATCCACGTGGTCATATACATTTTTTAAAGAAAGCAAAGAGTAAGAATAAAATCTTCTTTGTTTTTCAACCGAGCGTATTTTATCATATGGAATCGATTTTTTCAGAAAGAACCCATATTTTATAAAAAGCTCGTTTTCGCGAAGCTCGGCATAACCGAATAGAGAAGATGCAAAGAAATAGTTAACGAAGAGGAAAATCGGCAGGGTGATAAATAAAACCTGCGGTTCCATAATCGACGGTATAATTAATATTGATATACATAAAAGATTTGTTGGGATAAAAATACTCCAGAAGAGCCTATCCGTTTTTGGTTTGTACATTTTGATATTCATGGAAGCACCTTTTCAGCTTTGATATTAAAATTATATCAAAAAAGCAAGAACTTGTAAAGATTGGATGTTAAGTTTTTAGGGTAAACTTCCATGAATGTCCGATTTTAATTATGCTTTCAATTACCTGCTTGTTCTCCGTAGTTTGTTTGTGTTAAAAGCAGATTCAAAAGGGTAGAGAACTGCTTCAAGTGTGCCATGGGGCGACCGGGGAAATAGGTTTCTATGTAATCAAGATAGTCGTTGGGAGTGTTCATTAACATACCGATAAGATAAGTTTCTCCGTATCCGTCATACTCTTTGTAAGGACCGGGAATTTCCCAGTTTGTCGCTTCAAAGTAGAGATATTTGATACCTGCATTTTTGAATGGAGAGTGGTCAGACCAATCACCTGTGGAAGGAGAAGCATAATCAGGGGACTCGTATCCGGGTGCAGGAGAATCCCACGTCCAAGGATTAGATTTAAAAGAGAGACCTGCGGCAGCGGCAATTGCCATTGCGTTGTCGTATGCATCGGTTTCGGTAACGGTTTTGCTTTCGTCATTCTGGACACCGCCGTAAAGATAACAGTAGTCACCGCAGACGAGTGAATCCATATTAATCATATAAAGAGTGTTTTCTTTCTCTTCCTCGGTCATAGCATCTACATATGCTTTGGAGCCATACAAACCGTATTCTTCAGCAGTAAAGAAGACAAATTTTATGGTGTATTCCGTTTCTACGCCAAACAAATGCTGCGCCGTAGTTAAAGCCAAAGCTACGCTCGAACCGTTGTCACCGCTGCCGTTGCCGTCGTAATGCGCTCCGACAATGATCGTTTTGTCACTTTTTCCTGCTTTAGTTGCAATGATGTTGGGAGTATGGAGCTTGAGCTGTACGTATGCACCGGTATCGCCCTCCGCAACAACGTATTTTCTTCCTTCTTTATTATACGTTTCAGCACTTACATCGATAGAATCTACTGATGGAAACTGTTTTTCATAAGCTTCCTTAGAATCCTGCTTAGCAACGTACCGTGACATATACGTATCTTGTTTAACTATATCTTCGTTTTCCTTATATCCGGCTTCCATTAAGTTAAAGATGATCCATTTTTGCGCAAGCTTGAATTTATCACCGGAAAGGCAATCGCGGTTTTTGAGCACCTTATCGATATAAACGAGCTTTTCGTAGGATTCTTCCGCATAGTCGCTATCTAAGGGACCTTGGTTAGAGGTAGGAATAAGCGCCTCGGTCAAATTCTCCACCTGCTCGGCAGATGCAAGCTTGTCAATGAGTGATTTAATCTCGGCAATTGCCGCTGCATCGTTGAGCGCGGTGATTTGTTTTTCGAGCTCTGCAATTTGCTCAGCGGTAGAAAGAGTAGATACTGTTTTTTCCAAATTGGCAATATCGTCACTTTTGGAGCAGCTTGTCAGTGCAAAAGATGAAGATAGAAGCAAAGAGAAAGAAAGAACACCTACTGCGGCTTTCTTTGTAATGGTGAGTAAAGTTTTTTTCGTGGGTTTCATTTGTGTGTCTCCTTTTTGATTTATGCATCCATTATACTCGCTCCCATGAATATTGTCAAGCGATTTTTGCATTTTTTCTCATTTTTGTTGAATGTTTATTCATAAATGCAGGGAAAAAATTGAAAATTTGGTTATTTTGCAATCTAAAAATGAATTTTTATTCATTGAAATCTGTTTTATGCTTCTTGAAACGGATTCTCTTACGGCTAACAGAAAAAAGAGATAACATTTCGGAAAAAACCCGATTTGTTATCTCTTTTTGGTTATGTCAAAATTCGACAGCCTCTTGTTATATTTATGCTGTGTAAAGCTGTCGGTTTTCAGACTGTGGCGAAATGTATTTCAATATCACCGGTTGAGGTTTTGACAGTGAGCGTCCTTGGCGAGCCCTTGTGGCTTGCGATGTTAGAATCACCTGTGCGGGTGGTTACGAAGGTTTCGTAATCTTCGCTTTTTCCTGTAAGGCGAAGCTCGACGTCGCCCGTGTCGGTTTCTATTGCAACGGTTTTTGCGTCTACTGCAGCATCTTCTCCGTCAACGTCGCCGGTGTCAGCCTCACATTTTAATGTTTCACATACAATAGCGCCAACGAAGGTGATATCACCCGTGTCGGTTGTTATATCAATATTTTGTGATACTGTGCTGTCAGCAATGGATACGTCGCCCGTGTCTGTTTCTATAGTAAGTGAAGACGCATTGATTTTGCCGAGATTTACGTCCCCCGTATCTGTTTCCAAGGAAGCTGTTCCCGAAACGGTGAGGGCTGAATTTTTAGTTTTTACGTCACCTGTATCAGTTTCGATTGAAAGAGCTGTCAGCGTGGCATCACCCTCAATTACAACGTCACCGGTGTCTGTTTCAATCAGTAAATTAAGCACTCTGTCTTTTGGAATAATAACGTCTACACGCGGGGTGTTGAAATTCCATAAAAATAGGCTATTTCTGTAGCTGATTTTCTCGACGGCTGAAATTGTGCCTTCCGCTTCCGTGAGAGCGGTTGAGCTAAGCTTATCCCCGTTTTTGTTTGTTTTTTCAGGATAGGTTATTGAGATTTTCTCGGCTTGCTCATCAAACTTCAGGTACACGTCCGAGCTTTCGAACTTCAGATTTAATTTACTTGCGGTGCGACCGTCGCTTTCGTTAAAGGTTGTGTAGTTGTTTTTTATTCCGGACATTTTTTCAAAATTGAAGCCGGAAGCCGCAAATGCTACGGTAAAGGTAACACCGCCTATAAGAAGCAAAACAAGTGCAAGAATTGATAATTTCTTAAAGAGTTTCATCATTTTTGTTTTCTCCTTTTTAAAAAGTATCTAAACAGTCTAATGAAGGCAAAAGCAAAGTATTTCGTAATAACGTAAAAGATTTCGAAGAGGATAATTCCGATTCCGACCATTGCTAATGCGCATCCGAGTGTGGCAAAAACACCGGGGACTGTGTAGCCCAAGAAAAACGCAAAGGGTGATGCAACCGTTAAAGCTGCACCGCTTACTGCTATTGCCAATCCCGAAGCTGTAAGTGCCGCAAGCGCAGCAAATGCCGAAATAAGCACTGCCGCAAGAGGAATAGCAAAAAGGACAATAAGGAAAAACCAGCCGACAACAGATGCTACGGTAATTTTTCCGCGGAAGCGAGGGGTGGGGATTTTGAACTTTGCAGGAGCTTCCGATTTATTCGCTTCAGCGGAAGGCTCTGCAGCTTCCGCCCCTTTAGAGTCTTTTTCCTCCGTGCTGTTTTCCATAAGTATCTTCGCTGCCGCAAGCATGGGCTCACCGAAGTTTTTGATTATCTCTTCGTCTGACAGTCCCGCTTCGCGCTTATCTGCATATATTTCGCGGTAATAACCGATTATCTCGTCTTTTTCATTTTTGGGAAGGCTGCCTATGCATTTCTCAAATTCACTTTCCCACTGTACGTATGTCATAACAGATTCCTTTCTATATAATAATGTTGAGAATTAAATTTCTCCGTCGCGCGTTATAAAATCGCTTATCTTTTGGAATTCATTCATATCGGCTATGAATTCGGCAATTTTTGCGCGGCCCTTCGGAGTTATGCGGAAATACTTTCGAAGCCGTCCGTTAAACTCTTCGCTGTACGTAGTGACGGCACCGCACCCTTCGAGTCTTCTTAAAATCGGGTATAGGGTGGATTCCGATATCTTTATATATGGGTCGAGAACTGAGATTATTTTATATCCGTAAGACTCTTCGTCGCGTATTGCCGAAAGAACGCATACTTCAAGGAGTCCTTTTTTCATTTGAGCGTCCATAATATACCCCCTTTCACATAATATTATACAATACATAGTATTGTTTGTCAATATATTTTTCTATAAAAGTGATATTTTTGTAAAAATACAAAAAAATTCAACTTATTTTTACATAATTATTGACAAGTCGCTTTAGATGTGATAAAATGAATATGTATAAATATATTTATTTAAAAATATTTAATATATATAAGGAGAAAGAAAATGCCCGAGATTAAGTATGAGGTGATAAACACCATAGGAATCGTTAGCGAGGGTAAGAACGGCTGGAATAAGGAGCTTAACCTCATTAAATGGAATGACAGAGAACCTGTATACGATATTCGCACGTGGTCACCCGATCATGAGAAAATCGGCAAGGGCGTTACCGTTACCGCAGAGGAAGCAAAGGTTCTTCGCGATATGCTTAACAGCCTCGATCTTGGCTAATAACTACATAAAAAACACCCTATTATGCACGATGCAAATAGGGTGTTTTTTATGCCCGAAGGGTATATTAATGATAAACAATAAATATTATTGAAGCTTTTCACCTTTTGCTGAAAAGCTTCAATTTTTTAACCGTCAACCGTGGGCAGTTTTGCTGCCGTATTAATCATCACCGCTTTCAGCAGCTTTTAGGATAAGAGCACTGATTGCGCCGGTGGCACGGCTGGCCTCCTCTGCTCTGAACTTTTCATCGGCAAGAATATCAAGATATTTTTTGGACCGAGTATTCGCTCCGATGAGCATGGGTGAAAAAAGGCTTTCCAGCTTTTTATTTAAGAATCTGTCGCCAAGTCTTCGCTCCAGCATTTTAACGGCAAAGGCGAGCTTTGGATTTGTTGTGTAGATTCCTTCTACGAGAGGCTCTGCTATTTTATCGTTTGGAATCTCGGTCATTCGCATAAGCAGTCTTCCGTCCTCGCCAAATGAAAACTTCATCTTTCTAGAGTTTGGCATCTCGGGGAAAATTATATCTACCTTATAGGTTTTATGTTTATCCTCGTTTTCCTCAAACTCGCCCAAAGCGCGAATGATGTATTTTTCACCGTTTACATTCAGAATCGAGGTTTCGTACCTGTAAATTCCAACTTCAAATCGGTAATCCACGCCCCCCTCTCTCGATGTGAGGAAAAGCCTCTCACCGTCGCGCTCAAAGGTTATCGCCTCTATTCCGCCCGTGTAGTTGTTTTGCATTGCTCTGATAAATAGAGGAAGTATACCGTGGTTGTTTTGCGCGAAGGTATAAGCTCCAAGAATCTTATTCCAGCTATGGTCGAAAGGCATTTTGTTTTTAAGCCCTATTTTGTAAAGCAGACCGCGTTTTGTCTCTTTGGGGGTGGTATATCTTCGAGATGTGAAAAATTCTTTTTCCTTCTTTCTTAAGCGCGCGAGGGCTCTTGTGTCGTAGGTGTCTGATGATATTTTTTCACCGAGATATCTCTGGATTATTTCAATTACAGCGCTTTTTTGGAAAAGCTCGTTGTTTTCACAGTTTACTACGACTACGAGATTATTACGCGGGCAAACCCAGACGTTTTGTCCCAGCATACCGTTGAAGAGAAATTCGTCATTGTGACGGTGTACCCAAATCTGATAACCGTAGTTGAAATCTCCTGTGGTTTCGGGGGAGCGCATTTGTGTCGAAGTGCTTTTCTGAACCCAAGCTTTAGGCAGAATCCTTTTACCCTCAAAAACACCGCCTGAGAGCATCATAACTCCAATCTTCGCCCAGCTTTCCGCTGAAAGATGCACCCCCCAGCCGCCTTTTTCGATTCCCTCCGGGCCAATCTCCCAGAATACGTTGCTGATACCTAAAGGACGGAATATTCTGTCTTCAAGAAAACTTGTGAGCGACATTCCGCTTATTCGGACTACAATACGGCCGAGGATGTAGGAATTCATACTGTTATATGCAAAATTTTCACCCGGAGCGAAAGATAGACGCGACTCGAAGAATGCTTTCGTCCACTCGCTCTCAGTCACCGAGCCTGCTTCGGAAAAAGGAACGCCCGTGCTCATTGCAAGCAGGTGATGGACGGTCATGTTTTCAAATCTACGGTCTACGTAGCGGTATTCCGGGAAAATATCTGCGACTCTCGTGTCAAGCGAGAGCTTTTTTTCGCTTATAAGAAATCCTATAGCCATACCGGTGAGGGATTTAGACATAGAGTGCGAAAGATGGCGGATATTTACGTCATAGCCGGGGGCGGAGCATTCCGAAATAACCTCGTTGCCCTTTAAAATCATAATGTTGTGTAGATTTGCGCGAGGATTTTCCTCAAGCGCTGTAAGCATTTCGTATATACGCTTCGAGGATATGCCGCAACGCTCAGGCGATGTACGCCGAAAATATTTAGCTTCAAATTTTGATACTTCGGTTTTAGAAGGTGAGTAGGGAACCACGGCGGGATTTTTTTTATTTGTGAAGGCAAGACCTATTATAAGCTCAAGTGCCCTGTTTTTCCATTTAGATGCCATCGTTTAATTTCCTTAGTTTACTACTTATTATTGTATTACAATAGGGCGGAAAAATTCAACAAATCACCGATAAAACCAAAAGCCGTACCGCAAAGAACTAAAATCGCTGTTATCAATAGGTTTTCTTTAGGATTTTTGTTTACCTTATATAGTATAAGAAGTCCGACGCCCGCACCCGAAAAGAGACCTGAAAGCATAGTTCCGACGGTGACAATTCCCTCTATACACAGGTTTGTCAGAGTCACAGATACGGCACAGTTCGGAATTAGACCGATAACAGATGCTATAACGTGGCTGATTATAGGTCTGTCGTACATAATTTTGGAAATATTTTCGCTTCCGACGAATAAAACGAGTGCGTTTATCGCAAAAGTTATTATAAGAATAAATCCGCCGATTGTTAGGGTATGGTGCAGCGCGGATAAGAAAATACCGCGTTCGCAGTGACAGCCCTCTTCCTCGCATATTCCGTCAATGTCTATCGACCTTCTTTGGCGGTGCGAAAGCTTTAATACGAGGTCTACGATAAAGCCGACTAGTATTCCGACCGCAGTTTTATATCCTAAAATCGCAAGTATTGCGGGTGCGGAAATTTTACCGGATATAAGTATAGGAAGCATCTCATCCGAGGTTGAAAGAAAGATTGCTATTAAGGTTCCAAGGGTTATAACGCGACCCGTGTAAAAATTAGAGCCGGCTGCAGAGAAGCCGCATTGCGGAGCCGCGCCGAGAAGTCCACCGACAAGCGGTCCGAAAGAGCCCGAACGCTCAAGCAGCCCCTTTGTTTTTGCCGATGCCTTGTGCTCTATAAATTCCATAATCAGATATGTTATGAAAAGGAATGCAACAATTTTGAGAGTGTCAAGAATTCCGTGCAGCAATACCTCTTCGTACACCCGACTCCATATGTCCGTATGCTCGCTGTGAGCATGAAGTAAAGTCGTCATTTTGCACCTCTTCCGTTATAGAGACAGCCTTCGCATTTTCCGAAAATCATAGCTCCGCCGTCAAGCATAAAGCCTTCTGATTTTAAAATTCTTCGTTCCAGAATGTGTGAGGTTACGTCGTCAAGGTGGATAAGTTTTCCGCATTCCTTGCATTTTAGATGAAGATGCTCGGAGCAGGAAAGCGAGCCGATATACTGATACGTAATACGGCGTGTTTTGACATCGGAGATACGGTGAACAGCTCCGTCTTCAACCAGTCTTGCTATGAGTCGGTACACGGTGCTTTTTCCGCGCTCGTCATCAAGAATATTTTTGCAAATCTCTTCAGCTGTGTAGGCTTCGTTTGGATGGCTTGAAAGAAAGTCAATAAGCCTTGTCCTTTTTTCAGTGTTGTAAATCATATACTATCCTTACTTTTTAAAAATGAGAATTACTCTCAATTCTTATATATAATACAACTTTTATAAGCAAATGTCAATAGCAAGAATATGCATATTCAAATTTGTTAGCACTCTTGCGACTCAAGTGCCAATGTTTACATAAAATACATTAATTATACTTTGTTTGTTCATGATTTGGTAGTAAACTATAAGCAGATAAAAGAGAAGTGTGTTAAAAGGAGGAGCAAAATATGAACTTTGAAAAATTTACTTCAAAAAGCATACAGACACTCGAGGCGGCAAAAGCCGCAGCGGATGAAAGAGGAAATCAGGAAATTGCCAACCTGCATTTTTTGTTTGCGCTTCTTTCTGACGAGGGTGGTTTAATCCCTGAGCTTGTGCGAGCTCTTGGAAAAAACGAAAAGGAGCTTCTCACAGGCGTAAAAGCCGAGTTAGATGCGCTTCCGCGGGTTTCGGGCGGAGGATATTCTTCTGACAGAGTCTATCTTTCTCGCGAAGCGGAGAAGATGCTTAAGGATTCCGACAGATTACGCAGTGAGCTGTCCGACGAATATATTTCGGTAGAGCATATTATGCTTGCCCTTATAGAATCAAGAGATGAAAAAATATCTGCGATATTCAGAAAATACGGAATAAGTAAAAATGAATTTCTGACTGCGCTGAAGAAAGTAAGAGGTAATGTTAAGGTGACAAATGAAAATCCCGAGGGAACGTATAACGTTCTTGAAAAATACGGTCAGGACCTTGTTGCTCTGGCGCGCGAGCATAAGCTTGACCCTGTGATAGGCCGTGACGATGAAATAAGAAACGTAATAAGAATACTCTCGCGAAAATCAAAGAACAATCCCTGCCTTATAGGAGAGCCGGGCGTAGGAAAAACAGCAATAGCAGAGGGCTTGGCGCAGAGAATTGTGCGCGGTGACGTCCCTGATAATCTTAAGGACAGGACTGTTTTTTCTCTTGATATGGGCGCGCTTATAGCAGGCGCAAAGTATCGCGGAGAATTTGAGGAGCGTCTTAAAGCCGTGCTTTCAGAGATAAGCTCAAGCGACGGCAAAATAATACTGTTTATAGATGAGCTTCACACGATAGTAGGAGCGGGAAAGACCGACGGAGCTATGGACGCGGGTAATATACTCAAGCCGATGCTTGCAAGGGGAGAGCTTCATTGTATAGGAGCAACCACACTCAACGAGTACCGAAAGTATATAGAGAAGGATGCCGCGCTTGAGAGGCGTTTTCAGCCGGTCCTCGTTCCCGAGCCTACCGTCGCTGACACGATAGCTATACTTCGCGGACTTCGCGAGCGTTACGAGGTATATCACGGGGTGAAGATTCACGACAGCTCGCTCATTGCCGCGGCAACCCTTTCAAACAGATATATATCGGACAGATTTCTGCCTGACAAAGCAATCGACCTCGTCGATGAGGCTTGCGCGCTTATAAAGACCGAAATGAATTCTATGCCCACAGAGATGGACGAAATATCGAGAAAGATAATGCAGCTTGAAATAGAGGAAGCCGCACTGAAAAAGGAGAAGGATAAGCTCTCACGCGACAGACTTTCAAAAATAAAAGAAGAGCTTTCGGAAATGCGTGATAAGTTCAGCGAAATGAAGGTAAGGTGGGAAAACGAAAAGGAAACTATAGGAAAGGCAAGCAGTATCCGTGAGGAAATAGAGCGTGTGGGCGCTGAGATTGAGCGCGCTGAAAACGAATACAATCTTTCCCGTGCCGCAGAGCTTAAATACGGAAAGCTGCCGGGCCTCAAAGCCGAGCTTGAAGCGGCGGAAAAGGCGGAAGCCTCAAGAGGCGCAGGCTCGCTTCTAAGGAACTCTGTTAATGAAGAAGAAATAGCGAAAATCGTCGCACGGTGGACGGGTATTCCCATATCCAAGCTTATGGAGGGAGAACGGGAAAAGCTTCTCGGAATGGAAGATATAATTCACAAACGCGTAATAGGACAGGACGAGGGAGTAACCAAGGTTTGCAATGCTATTTTACGCTCCCGTGCCGGAATACGCGACCCCAAGCGCCCTATCGGCTCGTTTATGTTTCTCGGCCCCACGGGAGTCGGAAAAACCGAGCTTGCAAAGGCTCTTGCCGCATCTCTGTTTGACGACGAAAAGAATATCGTCAGAATAGATATGTCGGAATATATGGAAAAATACAGCGTCTCAAGGCTTATTGGAGCTCCTCCCGGATACGTTGGATATGACGAGGGAGGCCAGCTTACCGAAGCGGTAAGGAGGAAGCCTTATGCAGTAGTGCTGTTTGACGAGGTCGAAAAGGCGCACCCCGACGTATTTAATATTTTACTTCAGGTGCTTGATGACGGACGTATAACCGACAGCCAGGGCAGAACGGTCGATTTTAAAAACACTATTATAATAATGACCTCTAATCTCGGTTCGGATATCATACTTGACGGAATCCGTGACGGTGAAATTTCGGAAGAGGCGCGCAGTATGATTGATTCTCTTCTGAAACGCTCGTTCAGACCGGAGTTCTTAAACCGACTTGACGAAATAATCTATTTCAAGCCGCTGACGAAGGAAAATATCACTGCTATCGTCGACATCGCAATAGCTTCGCTCTCAGCGCGCCTGGCTGATAAGCGCATAGAGATACTCGTAACCGATTCGGCACGCGACTATATTATAGAGTCAGCGTATGACCCGATATACGGAGCGAGACCCTTGAAAAGATTTCTTTCTTCTAATATAGAAACGCTTATCGCAAAGAAGCTTATCGGTGAGGACGTGGCTCCGGATTCGCGCATCACGATAGATTATGACGGAGCGGCATTAAGCGCAATGACGGCTGATGCTGTCTGAATTTGACTATCCCTTTATCAAACTTTAGGGGCTGTCTCAAATTTGCATTTGAGACAGCCCCTTTTGGCTTGAATTTTGAATTTAAATTAACCAATAGGAATGAGGGGAGAGTCTTCCTCTTTATATCCGTAGGGGCTCTCCGCACCGCAGTGCTCACAGCTGTCGCCAACGTAGTGGTGACCTGTAGCAGGAACAACCTCCTGCTCTTTGATAGTTTCACCGCAAGCCTCGCAGTGCTTACCCTCGGTAAGACCTGTTTCGGTACAGGTAGGCGCTACTGCCTCGTCGGTTACGACGTTGGTATGAGCTGCGGGAACTGTTTCTTGTGTCACTATAACCTCACCGCAAGCCTCGCAGTGCTTACCCTCGGTAAGACCAGTTTCGGTACAGGTAGGCGCTACTGCCTCGTCGGTTACGACGTTGGTATGAGCTGCGGGAACTATTTCTTGTGTCACTGTAACCTCACCGCAAACGGAGCAGTGCTTACCCTCGGTAAGACCAGTTTCGGTGCAGGTAGGCTCTACTGCCTCGTCTGTAACCTCGGTGTGACCTGTTGCATCAACAACAGTCTGCTTAACGGTAACTTCGCCGCAAACCGAGCAGTGCTTACCCTCGGTAAGACCTGTTTCGGTACAGGTAGGTGCTACTGCCTCGTCTGTAACCTCGGTGTGACCTTTTGCATCAATCAGTATTGTTTCTCTTGAAAGCTCCTCACCGCAGGAACAGTAAACTACACTATCGTAAGAACCGTTCTCCGTACAGGTAGCTTCTGTTAGGTTTTCCTCTACAGTATTGAGGGGGGCGTGTTCGTGCACATCAGTACCGCATATCCAGTACTTGTAGAGGTTTGCCCTAAGAGCTGTTGCATTACCTTCCTTGTCGTTATTATCAAGGGTAAGCTCTGTTCCGCTCGTTGCGTCGAGGCTGTCTGCCAAGAACCAATCGTACGGATTTTCAAAGGTTGCGCTTACAAGGCCTGAGCAGTATCTGAAAGCTCCCGTGCCGATCCTTGTTACGCTTTTGGGAATTGTTATACTCGTAATGGATGAAGATTTAAATGCTTCATTGTCAATTAATTTTACGGGAAGCCCGTTGTACTCGTCAGCGATAACTACTTCGGTTGCCGTGCCGTTGTATCCTACAACCTTCGCATAGGTTCCGTCCTCGGACACCTCGTACTTAAGTCCAATAGAAATTGCGGTATCATTAAAGAAGGTTGATGCGACCTTTGCGGCATCAAGGTAGCTGTAATAGTTGTAACCCTGAGTATTGTTAACGACGGTTATACTCGTAGGAGGGGTTATAATATTGCGGTTTTCTTTGCCGCCGTTGTATCTGAAGGCGTAGTCTACGTAATCGCCTGCCTTTTCCACAATCTCCGAATGAAGAATACCTTGGATGTTCGTCAGCTCCATTTCGTATTTCAGAATTTCTTCTTCGCCGTTACCGTCTTCTTCGGTATCTTCTATGACATTGCCGTCGCTGTCAACCTTTGCTCCGGCACCGGGTATGACTACGCCGTCACCGTTGACGTCAAAGTGGAAACTGTTATCAACGTATCCGTCTAGGTCTTTGTCAACAATAGAATATTTTTTGTAGCTGGCCGGAATTTCGGTTTCTATTTCTTCTGTATCCGTATCTTCAAACGCAGACATCGGGATTCCATGCTCGGGGTCTAGGGTGTATATTCCGACCTTGCCGTCGCCGTTAACGTCAAACTTGGTGCTGTCATCAACGTATCCGTCATTGTCGGCGTCAACAACGGGATATTTTTTGTAGCCGGATACAATTTCGGTAATTATTTCGGTGATGCCGTCCTTTTCAAATTGCGACATAGGAAGTACGTAAGTCGACGTTTTCGTAAATTCTACTTTTATACTGTTGTGATGTAATGATCCGCTTATTTTTCCATCGTTCCACGGCAGCTTCTCGCTTCCGTCCATTATTCCGTCACCGTTTTTATCACCAATCATCATTTTATAGATTGATAGAGTGTTTGCTGTTTCTTCAAGATGAAGATTGGGTTCACTGACAAAGTTATGTCCGTACATATTTATCTGATCAACCGTTTCAGCGGTAACTACATCGCCGTTCTCGCGTTTTAGAAGGTCGTTTCCTGTAATTTCCTTTGTACCGAGCGTTTTATAATAGGTTAAGCCGTCAATAAGAACGTCGGGGAACTGACACTTGTATCCAAAATCCCAGTTAGTAAATTGAGAGGAAACTATTTTTTGAGTTCCCGAGGAATACAAGGCAGCAACGTTCTTTAAGGTCAAGGTGCCGTTCCAGGTGTATCCGTAGTCGCTTCTAAGGCTCATAAGAGTACCGCTGCTGTGTATGTTGGAGTTTTCAACGGTGAAGTCGCCCCAGCCGCCAATTGCGATAAGCTGAACGTCGCTGTTGATTATTTTTCCGTTACAAAGGCCCTTGTGAGCGTCAAGACGCGCAATTCTTGAATTAACGTAAGCGAAATTCTTTAGGTTGTTTCCGCCCATCGTACCCCAGCAAGGCTGAAGGAAATTCGAGTTTAGAGGTGACAAAGACAGCTGAGTATTGTTTGAAATTTCAGCGTCAGCGAAATAGGTATCGGGGTTAACGTAGAAATTCGTCTGCTCGCAGGTATCGAATACACAGTTGTTTACCATGTATATGCTTATTTCATAGGATGATCTGCCCGAGGCATAGAGTCTTCTTCCCTGAAGCTTGCAGTTATAGAATGTAACGTCGCTTGTATTTGTTGCACAGAAAAATCCCGAGTAGGTTGCCCCGTTCATCTGTACTTGCTTCTTGACTCCGTTTTCTTCCGTTATTTGAAGCTTGTGCTCACCGATTATGTTGTGATTGAGGTTTTCGACTCTTGTGTTCGGGCGCTGAACGTCAAATCCGCGGCCTATTTGTATTCTGTCTTCAATTCTTCCTTGCGTGATAAACTCCGGTACGATAGTGGTTATATTTCCGCCGCTTATCGTGATCTTGGGAATATCGATATTGTAAACCGTGAGGCTATCAAGATTAGAGTAGGTGAATATCGGAGGTGTCGTAGGATCAAGGTTGCCTTTTTCGTCGATAACGATAAGCTCCTGCATTGCCTCGCCCTCAAGGTTTCCGCTGCCTCTGTATGCTCCCTGACGTCTGAAGACCTTATGCTCTGAGTTCAGCGTAACTATCATCGCGCGATAGCCGAGAGTAAGATCGATTTTTTTGGTTGTGGGGGTAAGATTAACTGCTTGACTCGCTATAGCCTCAAGCGTTGCTTCGTCGGTTATAGTTGATGCTTCAAGATGTGATTTAACGACGAATACGTCCTCACCGCTGGATTTTTGCAGCTCGGAGTCGTCAAGGATAAAGCGTGCGTTCCCCCAGTTGACGTTCGTTTCTATAACGATTTGATTGTGGGGCGTTTTGTTAACAGTTTTTATGTCAGCAGTATTTATATAGTAAATAGCGGAGTTGTCTGCACAAACCGTGTGTCTTTTGCTTGCGTTAGCAAAGTCGTGTGTCTCTATTAAAGCGTAGAGCGCGGTTTCGAGAACACCGCTTTCTTTGATTTTATCAAGAACTGTATGCTCTCCGCTGCAACAAACGTCGTCATTGTACCATTGGTTTATATCTGTCGTAATTTCTTTTTCTTCAAGTAAAGACATATCGACTGTAGGTACGCCAAAGTCGGAATAATAAATCTTATCGGTATAGTAGCTGTCAGTAAAGGTCGAGCCGAAATCAAAGCTCTTGTTAAGGGTTGCGATATTCTTGTTTATAAAGTTTGCCATTCCGTTTTCAATAAAGGATTTGAATGAGCAGTTTATAACAAGGCTCTTACCGTTAACTCTTACCTCAAAGTCGTAATCGTGGGTAGGCTCAGTGAGGTTTACATAGATGCCGTTCTTTCCGGCGGGTGTGTGTCTCAGTATATCAAGTCTTTTACCGGTCTTCGTAAGGATTGCATCCTTGAGTGCCTTTGCGACACCGTATTCCTCAAGGTCTGCAACTATTACGTAGTTTTCGGAGTTTACCTCTTCACCGGCTATGCTGATATTTACAGTGGGAGTATCCGGAGTTGAGGTGTCCTTAATATAGGCGCGGGCAGCTTCGGAGTATGCCCATATCGCACCGTTAAGGGCAACGAGAGTATCATTAGCGTCTTGCTTTGCGAAGAGATAGTTTGCAAGTGAGTAAGAATAGTCGGCATCTCCGTCACCGTTAATGTCTGCGGTTATCCTTTCGCAAAGGTCAGCGGCTCTGAGATAGAGAACGTAGGCAGAACCTCCGGAAACGTCTACGGTTTTTTCAACTCTCTTGAGATTCTCAGTATAGGAGAAGGTTACGTTACCACCGGCATTATCCGTAAAGTAGAATACAAAGCCAACCTGCTTTCCCGGTGAGAGTGTTGCACCGCTGAAATAAGGTGCTTCCGAATTTTCTTTAATCTGTGTGTCGTTCTTATTATTCGAAGCAATATCTAAAAGAGATTGCGTGTCAACGTCTTTGTAAGGAAGCACCTTGTTGTCTACATAGGCAAAATAGTTCATCGTTGCCTTTATGTAGGTTCTGGTAGCTCTGACTAGGTCCTTTGCTGAATCCGTAAAGTTTGCCGCTTCTACTTTGTCGGCATAGTCGAATATTGAGAATTCGAGCTCCTTGGTTACGGTTTCGCCAAATGCGCCCTTCATTTCGATAACCAGTCTGTATTCCGAGTCACCCTCGGTAGCAAGGATATCCTGGCTGACTACGTAATGCTCAACACCCGAAATGACTTGTGTTTTGCTTTCGTCAAACGTAACGTCTGCGAGCCGAGTGCCGTCTGCGCTTTCAATCCATTTGCCGGTTATCGTATCTGAATCGCCTGCGGTCTTGGGAATGTAAAGGTTAAAGGTGAAGCTCGAGTGCAAGAAAACGTTCGCTTGAACGGTGAACTTGATAATAGGAGTGAGCGTGTAGGTGCAGTCGCCTGACTCCTTTGTGGTGGTTATTTTCGGGAGGTAATCGTAGGTATAAACGTCGGATGAAGGCGCAGAGAACGCGTGCGCCGGGTACACGTCTGAATTCACCCATTTTTCCGTTGTTGCATTGCCGTCTACAACCCATGTGATATCTACGCAGTCGCTGCTATTCGTCAGCGTGTATAAAACCGGGATTTGTTTTTCGCTGATCTCGGTAATATCCCAGAATCCCGACCATTTTGCAGAGAAAGAAATTATATTTTCCAGAACGCTGGTTCTTGCCAGTACTGCTGAGTTATTGTTTTCATAGCTTTCGGTGGGCAGTGTACTGAATTTACAGTCTATGTATTCGGGCTCGCCTTTTTTGAGAGTGTGTATAGTGCTGCCGATAAGAGTACAGCCCTCAAGCTTAACGTGCGAGGCTTTCGTATGATGCTCTTCATCGTAATCCGATTCATAGACACCCGACAGAACTGTTCCATCTGTATAAAGTGTACAGTTAGTCATTTCTACGTCGCCGTCGGCAGGGGATGCGTAATAGTTACTTCCTACTATCTTCTCATTTCGTGCAAAGTTTAAAACAGCTCCGTTGACCGTTGAAATAAAACGCGCGCCGTTTGCAGATATATCGGTGCCGGTAGATACGTCGATCATTGCACCGGAAAGCGCCGAAACGCTGTAATGAGTACCTCCGCCTACGTAGAACGAGGAGCTTGCGGCAGGTGCTGAGGTGCTATCTCTTTCGCCTGAAAAGAGTCTGGGAGCGTAGGTTTCAATATTATCGCCGTCGCAGTATACGTTGAAAATCTTTTCTGCCGAAGCAAGCGCACCGCTTTCATCAAGGGTGTGTGAAAGAACCGGTACGTTGTCGTTATTAACATTTTTGCCGTCAGGATTTCCGTCATTAACGTCTCCGAGGTATATATGAGCGTTTTTGACTCCGCCTTTTCTCATACCGAAGATCGGAGCGAATTTGCCCCTTTCAGTGTTGGCATCATCTTCCATGGTGTGGATTGCATGGATAGACGCTACGTTTTCGTTATCGGATGAATATACGTAGAAGTTAGTGTTGGATTCTGCATTCAGTGAAACATAGTTGCCGCCGGCAGAACCACCGCCGGCAGTGGTTTTCCTTATGTGCAGTGAAAGCTGGTAGCCGTTAAGGTCGAGATATACGTTGCCCTCGCCTATGGATGTGCTAGCGGACATAACCACACTGACGTCGGAGAGAAGCTTTATAGCGCTGCCGTTCTTCATGTCATCGAGAGTTGTCAGAAATTTATCATTTGACACGAGCGTATAAGCGTCTTTGCCGGAATCGAAATAGAGGAATTTTCCCGAAGCCTCCGCCTCTTTCGAGCTCTTTTCCGGATCAGTGGTGTTATTCTCTGCATAGTAGTTAAGCTCAAGATTGTCAAACGCGAACGAGTATTTGTCGTACATTTTTTCGCCCGGGATTCCGGCTTGCGTGTTATCTTTATAAAACTCCATCTTCAACTGATAGAATACGTTATATTTAGCAGCGTTCGTAACAGTAGCTCCATCTCTTGTGAAAGAGGACCAGCTGCTGAGAGTTTGCGCATATTCACCGTTGACGTAAAGCTTGGGAGTAATAACTGACTCGACAACGTCGTTATAGGTTTCGCCTTCGCTTACTTCAAAAACGAATGAGATATGGTCAAAAACGCCGATTTCACCTGAAAGCTTGGCATTTCCCAAATACCAACCGTCACTCTTCTTTGTAACGGAAACACCGGCAGCTGCGTTCTGTTTCCAATAAGTATTGCTGCTGGAAGAGAGCAGATTCTTATTATTGCCCGATGCGTCTACTTCGTTCAGGTTTGAATCGTCCTGCAATGAAGACTGGAATACAGGAGTAAGTTTAAGATCTGTGGGATATGCAAGTGTTTTTGCCTCTAAAACAGCTTTTATTTCCTCGTCTGTGAAGTTTTTAGCCGCAAGCTCAGCTTTGATTACGTCGTCGCTGGAAGCCGTTTTGTATACGGTCGTTCCCTCGTATACATAGGTGTACGCCCATGCGTCAGCACCGAAATCGAAGTCGAGGGTTATGGACTTAAAATTCGAAACATCGGCTGCAGAGCTGTAATTGGAGTATGCTCTCCATCTTATCGTTGCTTCGCGCTTAATCTGGGCTGCGATTTCATTTTCTAATAAAGAAGAATAGAATGCGCTCGGATTGTCAAGTGCACCTGCGGTATAGTGTATCCGCGCGTAAGTGTTTCCTTTCCCGTCAGATACGTGTGAAATAGTAATAAATTCACTTTTTTTACTGTTCTCCGAGCCAAAGAG
The DNA here is from genome assembly GCA_045613205.1 of Eubacteriales bacterium. GTDB lineage: Bacteria > Bacillota > Clostridia > Oscillospirales > CAG-272 > UBA1740. The sequence continues at coordinate 30,280 of JAZLAO010000143.1, forward strand.
CAGACCTGAATTTGAAGATGCAAGGTATTCAGTCAGACCGTTAGGTCCTACCGTGCAATCGTCGATTACCGATTCTGCTATAGCCAGTGTTTTGCCTGCGTTTTCCGCTGACGCAAAAAGCACTGCTATTGCGCTGAAAAGAAGACAAACAGACAGTAAAACTGCAAGTAGTTTAGAGCGTTTAGACATAATATTTCTCCTAAATATAAAATATATCAAATCTATTATATCATGCAAATTGTTTGGTGTCAAGAAAAAAATGGAAGCTAAGACGCATTACGTTTAAAAAGCTGTTTCAAAAAAATGAGAGCAGCCCAATTTGAGCTGCCCTCCGGCAAAAAGAAATACCCTTTTGTCTTTTTAATGTTGTATTGAAAATGCTTGGCTAAACAGTTTTTAAGAATGCATCGAGGAGTCTTGTTTTGGTTTCAAGCCATAGCGTGATTCTGTGCTTTTTATAATTATATCGCGAGACGTAGCCCTTGAATCCGATGAGCAGGAGCGAGGAAAGCTTGAATATTCCGTCTAAAATCACGCCTATCGAGAGATTGTCCTTCGTCGTCAGGATTACTGAAACCGTGACTGTCATACAGACCGTCGTCGGCAAAAGCTTCAGCACCATAAACGCAAATCTGAATTTTTCGGGGTTCGAAAGCTCGCTTCTTTCCTTTGATTGCTCATGTGAGAGCAGGGCTTTCGGTGTCAAGGATATTGCGCGGAATTTATCTGCTCGGCGAAATACACGCAATGCCTTTTTGGTTTGCTTTTTGCCTTGCCTGTAGGCTTCGTATTCGTCGGTTCCGTACCCGTATCCGATAAGAAAGCTTTCGCGCCTGTATTTGAGCTCGTCGGCAGAGTAGCTTTGAGAAAATTTTCTTAGTGCCGAGATTTTATCTCCGCCTATCTCTTTGCAAAGCTCGTTGTATTTGCCGAGAGCTACCTTGTATTCCTCGCACCGCTCGCCCGCGTTTTCGCCCGCCTCGGTCATTGAAAAATACATCAGATATGAGGAAATCAGCATAATTAGCAGAGTCGTAGTAAAGCTTTCGGTGCTGAAATCTGCCATTTTTATGTCGGTGAAAAGTACCAGAGCTGAAACTATAAGAGTGATAGAGGCAACTATGCGCCCCACGTTGTTGATAAGCAGCGCGGTGCCTCGCCTCATAATTTCTCCCGATTCGAGAAGTGAAAGCTCGAACTTATCCTTCATTTTTCCACTCTCCCACCCTCTTATATCTCTCTGCTAGCTTGAATAACATAGCACCGAGGAGGTTAGATATGAATCCAACGAAGCAAATTACCTTCATTTCCTCTGCAATTTCCGATAGCATGAAGAAGATAACAAATGCGAAAAACCACATGAGATAAGCAGCGGGTGATTTCAATGCTTGCTTTACAAGCTTTATTACGGGAACTGCTGCCATAAGTATGAGCGTGAGGGAAAAACCTGAGATTACTGCCGTCGCGCCTCTGTTTGTCCATATCGGAAAATAAAAAGCTATAGAAGATAAGACCGGCAGAACAGACAGTAGAAGTCCGACAGCGTAAAGCAAATAAAACTTACGCTTAGGCTTATTCATCGGACTTTTCCTCCGTGTCAAGAAGCCTTTTCTTCATTGCGGATATTTTTTCTCCTACAGCCTCCTTCTGAAACAGAGGAATAGAGCTTGACATAAAGATGTCGTAAAGCATATCTATCTGCGATTCCAGAATTATTTTCATATCCTCAGCACTTTTTTTATCCTCTATCGCCTCGCTGAGCCTTTTTTCAACGCAGTCAAGCTTTTCCGAGAGAGAGGAAAGACACTTTTCGGTGTCAGTGAGCTTGTCCTTTGCCTCGGTTAGCGTTTTTACCGACGCTTCGCTTGCTTTGTCGGCTTCTTCCTGCAGTTTAGTTACTGTAGCACCGAGCGTGTTAAGCCCGCCTTTTATGAGGGGAACAATTCCCGAACGGTATGTGAATGCGAGGAAAAGGGAAGCGCAGAAAGCAAGAGCCGAAAGTATTTTGTCGGAGTGCTGTAAAATCAAAGAATAAACATCTGCAAAGACGTTTGATTCCGCTGAGGCTTCCTGTCCATCGCTCGCAAGGACGCTGACCGACAGAAGCGAAAATATAAGAAATACTGTTAGTGTAACTGTTAAAACTTTTTTCATCTGATTATTCCTTTCTTCAAAAAGTGATTTTTCTTTCTGTTTTGTTTTCTAATTCCCCGAGTGCTTTTTCAATGGCGTCCATACGGTGAAGAATAGCATCGACGGTAATCGACAGTCTTCTCACATAATCCGAATCGGGCGCTTTTTGAATAACAGCACCGTGCTTGAATATGAATCCTTCGATTTTGTGCATACCCCCACCCGTGTAAAGCTTTGGCGCAATTTCTCCTTCAGGAAGACGCGCTGATATAATTCGGCAGACACCGCCGCAAATATCGAATACCGAGTTTGAAATCAGAAGCTTTCCGTCAACGGGTTCTTCAAATTCAAATGTAATTTCTTCACCGGGATGATTGGAAATTTCCGAGATTTCATATCGCCCGAGAATCTTTTTGTAAAAAATAGTAGTCATTTTACCTCCTTAGAGCGAAAGCTTGAGCTTATCGGCTATCTTGTCGACGTCAGCTCTCAGCTTGATTAAGTATTCAGCGAGGTTTCCGTTAGGTGCTGCAAGATATGTCAAAAGGTTTCCGTTTAAGACGTCGGAGAAAAAATCGGCAAGGGTTTGTGTATCGAAAAGTCCTGTCTTTATTGTATCTGTTACGCTTCCGCCTTCTTCTCCGCGAATATCCAATATAAGCTCGTTGTATTTTTCCACAAGGAAAAGCGGAAGACTGTCAAAAGCTTCTTTCAGCTCGGTTGCGGTATATCCCTTTCCGCCGAAGGCGGCGGGGGCGGTCGGTCTTGTCGGCAGAGAAGCGACCTTTTTGTCGTTTATATCTCCGTCTGTGATTATCTTTGATTTCATAGTTATCCTTTCTTAATTCTTTATTTTTCCTTTTACTGTGAACCGGTATATGATAGAGTAGATTCCAAAAGGAGAGGAATATTTTTCGGAATAGAACGCCACGTTTTTCTCAAGCCACCCTTTTTCTCTTTCTTTGAGCGCGAGTGTTGCATACTCAAGATTTGCAAACGAGAGATTTTCAAAATCAAATTCAGCGAAGTTAAGAGCCGAGTCGGGAAGCTTTGCAACCTCTGTATATCCGCGTTTGTCCGTTCCCACCTCGCAGTTTATTTCGCTGCCTCCTATGCACCTTACCTTTACTACTAAGGAGTGCTTTACAGTGTTCTTCGTAAAGTTGGGTATTCCGCCGTTGTCTGATACGGTTTTTAATGCATATCTCGGTGCGTGACCGTCGAAATTGTAAAAATAGGGATGGATTTCGTTACCGTAAAAATTTTTGTATTCCTCTTCGTTGAAGTCTGACTGTCCCTTGAGAAAATCAGGAGCTACGCCTCTTTTATCGTTGTTAAATAAACAGAGGTCACCGCTTTCCGTTCCAAAGAACAGCAGGTTGCTTTCGGTTGCAAACACGCAGCAAGCAGGTGAGAAAACACCGCCGCGCAGTTCGCCGTCGGTATACGCTGCGTATTTAGTTCCGTTTTCATTCGTGTAGTATACGGCTTTATTATTTTGGTTCATCGTCAGATAAACGGTAGTGGCAACCTCTTGATTAGTCTTCGTCGGATGGACGGAATATCCATCTTCCGCGTGCTCTGCATACCTGAAGATTTTTGTCGCTTCACGGTATGTTCCGATTCCCGAAAGGTAATACCACTCGTATTCGCTCTTTCCCTCCGCGTTCGTATATATATCTCTCGAATCGGCAAGATATAAATGTTCACCGGCCTGCAGAACGAGATATCCGCACCACTTTGTCATAGTGGCATTTTCAAGGTCTTCACGCAGAAGCCGCGGATTTACGTTGCTTGAGCGTACGGCAATGCTTCTGTCTAGATTTATAATTTTCTTGTCCAGAGCCGTAACTCCGAGCGGGGATAGGAACAATGGGTCGTCAAAAAATGATATTGACTCTCCTACAGCGCTTATTCCGCTGTGTATATATGACACGGGGTATATCTTTGGTAAAATATTAACTCCGGTTTCTTTGGGCGTGTGGTAATATATACTTCCGCCGCCGTCATCGCCCGACTTAAATACAGCGAGAGAATCTCCTGTTGCAAGCAAAGATTTAACCGTGTAGTTTCCCGTTCCGTCATTAAAATAATTTAGAATTCCGAAATAGGTAGGGTTGTTTCTGCCGGTGTTATCACGCGAGGAATAAAAAACGGTGTTCGGCAGCTCCGGGTTGCCCGAAAGAAACACTCTGCCGTCAAAGCATTCGCATACAGTACAGCCCACTATGGCACTTCTTCCGCTTATTGTGCCTCCGTTTTCTGCAATAAAATTCGTTCCGACAGAGTTTGTCGTGAATTTTGAGCTGTTTGAAGTACCTAAAATTTCGACTTCCTTTCCGTCAAGCGAGCTTCTGTCAAGTGAGGTTATGGTAACAGCGGTATAGAGCGAGTCCACGGTTTTTGTGTTGAACGAAACCGTAACACCGTCAAGCGTTACTCTCTCTATAGCTTTTGCCGGGCTGAAAATCGGAATTTCAATAACGAGAGTGTTAAAGGCCACGTCGCAGTTGACGGTGTAACTGCTTAAATCTGTTTCGGTTTCTATTTTTGCAAATTCGCTTTCGCTTCCTTCGTAATCAAGAACGGTGAGGGAAGAACAGTTTTGGAAAACGTTTTTTTCGATTTTTTTAAGCGAGGCACCAAGCTGAACCTTTGTAAGCGACGTGCATCCGAAAAACGCCTCGCTGTCTATAAGCTCAATACCGGAACGGCACATAATACGCGTAAGCAGGGGACAGTGTCCGAAAGCATATCTTCCTATCTTTTTTACCGTATCAGGAAGCGTTACGGCAGAAATTCTCTGATTTGAATAAAATGCATAACTCGATATTTCTGTTACTTTATAGCTTGTGCCGTTTATTTTTGTATACGCGGGCACGTAGATAACGCCACCGACATCGGACTGAATTCCCGAAACGCCGACCGTCCCATCTTCTTCCGACAGAATTTTATATATCAACCCCTCGGTTCCGAGGGCTAAATCGCCCGCTGAAGTGACAACGTATTTTTCATAAAATTTTTCCGTAAGAAGATTGCGTTGCTCGTATTCAACACCGTTGTAGAAAGTAGTGGGAATGTACGGAGCCGAGTAAGAGCCGTCGCTTATCGTAGAAACGGTGTTATTTTTATCTATTTTGACTATGCTGCGCCCATCCAGGATATATAGGCTGCCGTTAAATGTGAATCCGCTGCTTTTTGTGTCCTTTACCGTCAGAATGGGATTTAGAGTCGTTGCGGATTCCTTATTTGAATCTAGGAAACGGTATAAATGCGAGCCTGCGTGTACGACGTAATACAGATTGCCGTTTGCGACCTTGTGCGTATATATGGAGTGTATCTTTTCTCCGAATCCCAGAAGCTTTCTGTATCCGGGTACGCTTTCGATAATTCCGTCACCGTCTCCCGCGTAGTCCTTATACATGTTTTCGAGATGGGAAAATCTGTATCGCTTTGCCATGCTGTCGAGTGTGGAAAAATCGACACCGCGCATGCCCGAATAGCTAACCGTATACTCAGCGCTTTTTGAAACTTTGTTTTTGTTTGTTGTTGCCATAACTATGCCCACCCGTCAGTTACGTGATATGAGTTGTCTATATGGCTTCGGTCGTAATACTTGACGGCTGACATAGCCTCTCTGTAAAGCGACATGTAGTATTGCGATTTTTCCGGATCGTCGTCAAGCCATACGTAAGATGCGGCAAGCAACGGCAGAAGATGTTCGCATCCGTCGGGAACAAAAATATCGTCATCGGGGTTTCCAAACAGCTTTTTCGGAGCTTTTTTGTAAACCAGGTTGATTTTTCCTGAATATCCGTCAGGGATTCTCATAATTCCTCCTCTTACTTCCGCATTCGCGATAGAAATTCCGTGCTCGTCAGTCGGTGCTGAAACGAATGAGAGAAAATCCGGAGCAAAATCGCGTATCGTGTATTCGCTATATTCCGAAAGTGTGGGTATATCTTCGGGTGAGTCTCCGTATATCTCGTCAAAGAGCGCGAAGTCGTATACTGAAAAGGAGTATTCGCCAACGAAATCGATTCTTCCTTCTCCGTGCAGAAAACCTCGGTGAAGAGCAGAATTTTGTGAAAATTCAAAGATTTCTTCCTTTTCTCCCTCGCAAATCTTGTATTTTCCTCTTCCGCAGGTTTTGAATGAGTAGGCGCGTGCCTTGTAGGAGAAGCTGTCGGTTTCACCGCCCTTATGTGAGAAATCACCGATTTTTGCTGTCGTAGAGACGGCAGGCTTGAAAATACATATCCTTTCATACGTAGGACGTTCGGTGTAAATCAGCATAAGTGCGCGGTTGACAGCGGTTAGCATTCTCTCATCGGAATCGATTTCGGTTTCGAATCCTAGGGCTGCAATTTCTGTGCATAAATCTTTGTAGGTCATTTTTTCTCCTTCCATAGATATTGGTAAAGAAAGGCGGAGCCGTATGATTCGGTATATCCGCCTTCCCTCAAAAACTAATTAAATTGCAGTTTCAAGATATCAAAGCTGGGTAGCGCCTGATATTGCGGTAGCGGAATCAACCGCAAGCATAATATGCTTGTAGGTGCCGAATCCAACACCGAAACGGCATCTTCCGTTCCATATGTAGTTGCCGGTATGGTTGTCTATCCAGCTTGAGACAGTGAGCGGAACGCGATTGAAGAACATATTGCCGGAAAGATTTTTATTAGCTTCGCTTGACATAATCATAACTCTGTCCTCCTTAGGCTGCCAGTTGGGAAGTATAACGACATTCCAGTTTCCAAAATGGAGGTTTATATCGTTATATCCGTTGCCGAGCGCACCCTCCGAGCCGCAAACCTTTTTTGCAATGGTTTCTGCGACAGGTCTGTTGCCGGGCAATACGAGAGTATCCGCGGTATAACCGAGGGGTTCTCCGTTTTCGTCCTTCATGTTTCTAAGCTTTACCGAAAGCTCGCCGAGAGCCTCTTCAAAAGCGGCAGTGGAGCTTACTCTCGCATCAGATGCACCGCTTGCAAAAATATCTCCCCAGAAAAAGTTTGACTGCGTTCCCTGCGAATTTGCGCCCCAGTTATGAGCGTCAGAGAAAAGTGGCGCACCGTCAGCAGTAGTAAGGTCGAGAGTTGCTTTTGCAAAAACGCTTGAGGGAGATGTTCCGTTAATAAGTGCATGCTCGCATATCTTGTTTATCGTTTTGTAGTAGGAGCGTGTAAAGTTCTCGGCTCTGCGCTTGGCATCGGCAGCAACACCAAAGTTTGCATCCTCCATCATTTCAGCTGTGATGGTAAACTCCTTCATAAACTGTATGTGCTCAATAAATTTGCGGTAGGTCTCCTCAATAGAATCGTTTTCAGCGCCGGCACCTTCCGTGACTGCCTGGAAAACGTCAAATTCGTTCTGGCCTATTATTGTCTCACCAAATCTTCCGCTTTTTTCTACGTTATAAAGCCAGGAGCATATTCCGCCCTTCTTGGTGAGAAGATCACTCTCATGCTCTATTATCATTTTGATGGGTGTTTCGAGCTTTCCTATTGCACCGTTCTGTGTTCCTGTTGATTTAGAATAAATTATCATTTTTATCTCCTTTCAAATTTACCATTTAAGAGCTACGAGTACTTTTTTTCTTGTGGCGGCTTCATCTTTCGAAATAAGCTTTGCGTCACTGCCATCTTCAGCTTCAACACCGGAAAGACTGTCTTCAGAGTCCAAATGGGCAATAATAGTGTCGCCCACATTTACGGCAGTGTAATCTTTGTATATGTCTGTTTCGAATATCATTCCTTCGGTAACAAAATAGCCTAGCAACTTAGTTTTTCCGCTGTTTTCAGGTACGCTTTCAAGAGGGATGAATTTAAGGTCGTCCTCATTGGTGGGATAGTTTTCTACTTTGCCTTGTGAAAAGAAGTAAAAGCTACCGGCGGTATATTGGTTTTTACCGTCTATATGGACATATGTTGGTTCCGGAACGTTAGTTCTCGCTCCGATAATTTTTATAAGTTTAAACATAAATATTTCCTTTCTTTATTTTGTAACACGCTTATAAAGCTTTCTGATTTCTGCGTCGGAGACACCGACAAAAATTTCTCGAGCCGCTGAAAGCTCGGATTCCGACATGGAGCCGTTTTGCGCGGCGGAAACGGTACGTGTAGCAACGAGGTGTGAGCGGTTATCCTTTTTTTGCCGTTTAGCCGTAGCAAGATAGGCTTCAACCGGAGTGAGTCCGAGGTCGCGCAGAGCAGCATAACGCAGGGGGTCGTTAAGTTCGGTGATGTCCGTAAGAGAAGATAATTCTCCGAACTCTTCCCTTAGAACACGCAAGTCTTCTTCGACAACAGCTGCGTAATCGATATCGCTGTTAGCGTTATGCTCGAGCTCTTCGTTTTGGGGAACGTCCTCGGTTTGCATCCTATCCGTGTCAATTTCCGGAGGTTCGATTGCCAAGGCGGCACTGGTGTCTTGTAAATTTTTATTTACATTTTCAATATCTTTGGTATCAGTCATTTCTTAGTGCCTCCGCGCAGGTCACCGTTCCCTGTGATTTTGGAAGAGGCGGGCTCCTTTTTATTCGAGCCACGGGGTGCATCTATTTTCGTAGGGTTGTAGGTTCCGTAGGGAGAGTATTCTTTGTTTTTCATATCTTTTTCCTTTCTGTTTATTTATCGGCATTGCCGCTTTCGGCAGCTCACTTGTTTTTGAGATATTCAATATAGTCGGAGCTGTAATAGTTTTGTCGGTTTATTTTGTCTGCATATTCTGCAAGCTCTTCTGCTTCGCTTTCAGAAAGTCCAAGAGCCAAGGAATATTCGAGCGCCTGGGTTCTGCCGAAATTTTGACCTATTATAGTTTTGAGTGCGTTCTCTCGGGTTTTGCGTCTCACGCTGTCGCTTGCGTTTTTTGCCGCAAGCTCTGCCGAGCTTTCCGAAAGACCTTGTTCAAGTGCGAATTTGTAAGCCTTTTCGTAGTCCAATATACCTGCATCAGCGATAGCGCTTACTACGTTTTCATAGTTTGACTTTTCCTCTTTTGCAAGTGCCGTGAGGTATTCCGAGTAACCCTTTCGGTTTTTGAGCTCGTTTTCGGCATACTTGTTTCTTGCGCTTTCCTTTCGCTTCTGCATTTCCGAATAGGCTTTGCCGTTAAGATAATCCGAGTATCCGCTTGCAGTAAGTCCGAGGCTGGAAAGACTTTCTGCAAGGGCTCCGTACTCACTTTTCGACGTCTTATAATCGCTCGTTATGTCGCGGATGGAATCGGCGTATATTTTCTCCGATTTTATTCCGTTTTCACTGAGCCAACGGCGATAATCTTCTTCGCTTGTTGTATGCTTTTTGTTTTGCACGTAGGATTTTACAAAATCCTGAAGAGTTGGGGCTTTTGTCATTCGAACACCTCCGTCATAGATTTTTCAGCCATAGTTTGCTCTTCTTCGGCTGCAAGGGTGAAATATTCTACGTTTTCTCTTGCGTAGGGGTAATGAGCTCTTTCCTGACATTGCCAATAGCGAAGAAGCGTTACGCTTTTTGATGGGTCACCGAGAGTTCCCGCTTTGAGATTTTCGAGATTTCTCTCCCACAGCGCCTCGCGCTGATATTCAGCGCCGCCGTTCAGGTCTACCGAGAAAAGATAAGCGTCGTCATAGTAATATTCACCGGAAGTTATGTCGTACTCAATAAAATCGTATCTGTTAAACTCCGAATTGTGCACACGGCCGTAAGCATCGCGGAAGCTGAGGGAGCGCGGCTCGTCAGCGAACGCCAGATATTGCTCGAATACGAGTCTGTCTATTTTGGCGTAGGCGGTGTGTTTCATTTTCTTTTTTGATTCAAGTCTGCCGGATGCTTGGGAAATTTTGAGCTGCCTTGCGTATCCCGATTCCGGGGTGTATGCGTCAAGTCCCTGAAGCGCATCAGATATACCGAGTATTCTTTTTGAGTGCTCGTAAAGTCTTTCCGCTTCTGCTATATCCTGGGAGATATCTGGGGTCGTGTCAACTTTTCCATACTGTGAAGCGCTTTCACCGGGCTTCATTTTAATTACTTGTCCAAAAACAGAATTGTTTAGAGAAATGCTCGCATCCTCCGGGACTATGGGCGTTATTCCGGCCCTTAGTAGCTTTTGAAGAATTCTTGACTCGATTTTGTTTATCGCCTGCTGCTCGGGACGTATGTACTCGCAGTCGGATTGACCGAAAAGAGAGTCACCGAACGAGGTGTTTTTGCGGATGACTATGGGGAAGGATTTTGGGGTGTAGTACGGGATTTCGGTATCCTTCATAATAAATTCATTATTTCGCCTTACAAGCCGTCCGTCCTCAATTTCCGGGGAAGCCGGAAGAATTTTCGTTCCGTCCCGCAAAAGAATTTCAGAAGAAACCCTCTCAAAAATTTCGTCCTTGTCTACAAGCTTCTTTTTGCTGCATCTGCAAACATCTTCTTCATTTCCGCAGGCAGCACACACTTTTATTTTGCGCCTGTAATATTTTGGCATGTCAAACAGTGTGAGCGAACCCGAGAAAATGAATTTTCCTATTTCACCGTCCTCGTCCTTGTAGAAGGTTACTATAATCACCGCTGTGTCGGTATCAGTGCTTTCACTGTCGTTGATTTCGTATTCCGCAAGTTCAAGCTCCTCCGAGGTGATACCGTAGCGCCGTGTAAGCTCTCCGCGGGTTGTTCTCAGCTTCAAGAAGCAATATTCCATATCTTCTATTGCGGATATGTCGGGCTGGGGGATGAAATTCATAGGAGAAATGCAATAAAGTCGCACGCCTCCCACCTCTTTTCCAAGCTTTAATGAATTGTCCCACTCAACGTACCATACGCTGCCGCCGAAAATGTAAGTATATCGTTCATCAATATCGTTCATCTCTTCATAAGGCAGCTTGTCACGCACGGAATAAAGCAGCCGTTCTATCGCAAGAGCATTTCTGCTCCTTTTTTCGCTGTAGCAGGCAGCGTCTACCTTGGGGTGAGGAATGTCGGAGGAAACCTGACTCTCAACTATTTCGTAGGTAATGTTACGTACGGTAACTGCTCTTTCCGAAGAGCCGTCTATATCCTCTGAGCCTCTATACTGCTTCATATGTCTTTCATAAAGAGATTCGGCTTCGGAGTTTGAGTTTTTTGCGTTTTCATAAAGTGCTGCAAAAAATTCAAGCCTTGCTTCCTTGTTTGTGTTTTCAGTTTTCAAATTGGTTCTCCGTATTTACGTTTTAAATAAAGTTTTTCGTCATCGCTGGCAGCGTTAAAATCTTCCCACATATCCCTTGTCCATGCAGTACGCCTTACGTGTCCGTCTTCTTTTACGGGACGGGCGTGAAAAATAGCAAATCCGCGCAATGCATCGGGGGCGTGAGTTATTGCGTGAGGTTCGTTAGAACAGTCAGTTGGACGTATTTTGTCTACGGTAAGTGCAGGAAGGCATTTTATGAACTCGGTGCAAACAGAGAATATTTGAAGTTTTGCCCCCGCTCCCGTGTCCTGTAAAAGCTCTTTTATGGCAAGCCACCCGGTTTCTCTGTCATTCGACGTTTTTGTAAAATTCACACCGTATTCCGAAAAAAGAGAGGCTTTAGTGCGTCCTGTTTCCTGACTGCGACTCCAAAGGTCAGGCGGTGCAAGGGTGGCATAAATATCCTCACCCTTTGGAGTCCTTGCCAAAATTGCCGCGCAGGATGCGCTTATCGGAAGGTCGGAGGCACAGAATTCCCGATACACGTAAGCTCGGCTGTCGGGACTTACGGCAATCCAAAGACATACGAGTCTGTCCAGACCGTAGTCAATAGTCCTGTATTTTCTCCAGTTGCTTGGTATTTCGAACGCCTCACAAACGTGCTTTTCGCGTGAAAACTCTGAAAAATACTGTCCTTCAAAGATGTTCCAATCACCGTAAAGCAGGGCTTTTTTCTCTCTTTCGGGCAGAGCCAGAAGCCTGTTTTTGTAATCGGGGTCGCCGTTTTTTAAAAAACTGTTGTCGTCAAGGAGCGAGGGAATGAAAATTCTTGTCATACCGTCTTTTCCTCGAAAGGAGCGTCCCGGATTTCCGGAATCTATAAAGCGCGCCTTAACCCAGCTGTGACCGATTCCTCCGGGATTCGTTGATGATTTAATTTGTTTGGGATAACTGTTCGCTCCTCTGACTCGAGAGATAAGATATACGTATTGGGCTTCGGTGAAGTGCGTAAGCTCGTCAAATCTTATAACGTCGTATTCTGCACTTTGATATTGATAGACGTCGTTTTCTGTTGCGCAATAGCCGAAGTCTATTACCGAGCCGTTTTTAAACCTGCCGGTGTGCGATGATGAGTTGAAAGTATAGATTTGTCTTGGGAATAGTGCAAGGGAAGTTCGTATAAGAGATTTTTCGAGCTCTGCAAAGGTTCTTCTCAATACCAGCTGCTTTGAGGCAGGGTAGGTCAGGGCGAAAAGCAGCGCGTCCACCATTTGACCGTATGATTTGCCGCCTCCCGCCGCTCCGCCAAAGAGAACCTCGGATTCCGATGCGTCGATAAAAAGCTTTTGCTTTTCTGTAACTGAGAGATTAAGCTTCACCGGCACCGTTCGCTATCACCTCGAGAGTGACGTTAAGCTCACCGTCTTCCTTTTCCTTTTCTTTTTCACCCATTCCGTATTCCGCACTCAGAAGAAACTTTGAAAACGATGAGTCATATCGCCGTGTCAACGCTCCGTCTATAAGGTAATCCCTCCTAATTTCGCTGCATTCGCGATAGGCTCGTTCAAATTCGCTGTGCTTTCTGAAACATGCGATTTCTTCTAGGGTTGCTCCGATGCTTCTTGCAAATTTCTCAAAGCTCGGTGCACCCGGTTCGGAATAGGTGATAAAAAAAGTGTAGAGCTGACGCGGTAAATTCTCTGTGTATTTGATTTTTTTCTTCACACCGCATATCCTCCGTATTCATTTGGTCTATACTTTCATTCGCCTGTTTTGCCGCTGTGCTATTTTCGCTGAAGGGCGGTGAGGTATTATCCGGAATTGACCTCTCGTCCCTGCGGCAATTTCATTTTAGCACGCTTTCTGCTTCAAGTAAGTATAGTGCGGTTACAAAAAACACTGGTGAATTTCGTTCTTGCTTTGTGCATTTTGCACAATAAACGCGTCGGGTTTTTCAAAAGGCGAAGTAAATATTTTATTAAATACCCTTGCGCTACGCGCACAAATATGTTATAATATATTAAAATTAACTGAAATTTTGCCGAAACTGAACGCTAATCAATAAACGGAGAAAAAAATGCAAGAAAAATTCATAAGCCTACTGTATCCTTCCGAAGAGTCGAGAAAATATCACTCGGATATAGACAATCTGCCTGATATATCAGAGGACGTGTGTGATGAGCTCGGGCTTAACGAAATATTTAATTTAAAAAATTGTTCACTGACCGATTTTTTTACGACCGATGCCGATGTGATACTATACCGTCAGGCAACGGTGAGAGATATGCTTGAAATACCCGAGATTAAGGAAACTCTTGCAAAGGCTCACCCGGTTCTCGACGATATCCAGGAGCTGCGCCGCCTTGATAGCGAAGCCACGTCGTCTGCAGATTCATACCTTTACAGCATAACCGAAATAGAGCTTTACGTTTCGTGCATTGATATTCTGCGCTCGGGACTTTTGCCCGTGCGTAACAAAATGAAGAGCGAGGCTTTTATAAGGCTTGCCGATTTTATAGCCGAGCTTACCTCTTCGGAATATTACAAGGAGCTTAATGAGAAGCTTGAAAAGCTGGCTGCAAGAGTGCACGAGGTTAAGAGTATAACGGTCGGAGTGAATCTCGATAATCAGCTACGCCCCTCTTCTGCCGGGGTAATATCCATAAATTCCGAGCCCTTCAAGTCGGGAAAAGTGCTGGATAAAATATTGCGTCTTTCATTTAAGAATGATGCCTTTACTTGTATTGCAGAACTTTTGCCTTTCGGAAAGGGACAGAGTGATAATAAGAAAGAAGCTCTTATCGGAGCTTTTAACGGAGCTATTGAAGAGGTCTTACGCGCATCTGTCAAGGGTTGGCGCGCGATAGTTGGCGAGTACGTGCTTGATAACACGGACTTTCTTTTGAAAATGCTGCCTGAAATAGAATTTGTGAGCCGTGCGACAGAGCTTATAAAGCAGCTTGAAAATCATCCGGGTTGCAGCGTATGTATGCCGGATGTAAGACCTATCGGGGAGAAGACTTTTAATGCAGAGGGGCTCTATAATCCCAGAGTTGCTTTGGCTATCGACGAAAGAATAGTCACGAATGATTTTTGCTTTGACGATGACGCAAGGATATATGTATTGACAGGTCCTAACCGCGGTGGAAAATCGGTTATAACCGTAGCGGTCGGTGCAACGCAGGCTTTTATGCAGCTTGGCCTGCCCGTTCCTGCCCTTAAGGCTCAAATATCTCCCGTTAACGGAATATTTACTCATTTTCCCGAGGGCGCAGACGATACAATAGATAAGGGAAGACTTGGCGAGGAGTGCGCACGTCTTAAAGAAATATTTGATTCCGTAACGGCTGACAGTATGATACTTCTTGACGAATCGCTTTCGTCTACGGGCGCGTATGAGGCGTCATATATTGCTTCGGAAATACTTACGGGATTCGCTGCAATGAGATTGCGCGGTATATTTTCTACACATTTACACGAGCTCGCTTCAAGCGTTCCTGAAATAAATGAGCGTTCTCTTTTTCACGGCGGAGTGAAAATAGATACTCTCGTTGCCGGCATGGAAGAGGGAGAACGTTCCTTCAAAATACACAGAATGAAGCCCGACGGAAAATCCTATGCCAGAGATATTGCTGACAAATACGGACTTTCTTTTGATAATCTTATGGCAAGAGCGGAGGAGAAAAGGAAAAAATGAGCGTAATCATCGGAATTGACGTGGGTGGGAGCACGACTAAAATAGTCGGTTTTCGTCTTGACGGAGAAGAGCGTAAGCTCATTGCACCGCAGTTTGTTCGTGCAAATGACCCGGTTACCTCAACCTACGGTGCTTTCGGTAAATTTACCGACGAAAACAGAATTTCAATAAAGGAAATTGATAAGATAATGATGACCGGTGTCGGCTCGTCATTTGTAAAAAGAGACCTTTACGGTCTTGATTGCCAGAGAGTTCCCGAATTTAATGCGATAGGCTGCGGCGGACTGTATATTTCGGGCCTAAAAAATGCCCTCGTGGTCAGCATGGGCACGGGAACAGCTATAGTTCACGCGACGGAAAACGAAATGCGCTATCTTGGCGGAACCGGTGTGGGCGGCGGAACTCTCGTAGGACTTTCGAAGCTTCTTCTGTCTGCTGAAACTATAGCTCATATAGAGGAATACGCAGATGGCGGCGATCTTGCAAATATAGACCTTCGCATAAAGGATATAACGGCAGGCTCAAAGGCAAGTGTTCTTTCAGAAGACCTAACGGCTTCGAATTTCGGAAACGTTTCGGATATTGCTTCCAAAAACGACGTTGCACTCGGCATTTTGAATATGGTGTACGAAACGATAGGAATGGTATCTATATTTGCTGCAAGGAGTGCGGGTGTTGACAACGTTGTCTGGACGGGAAACTTAACGCGACTTGCTTTTTGCAAAGAAAAAGCAGATTTCTTTAACAGTCTTAAATCTACTTACGGGGTGAACTTTCTGATGCCTGAGCGTTCAGAGTATGCAACTGTGATAGGAACGGCATTGCACGGCCTTTGAGAACCTTGACAAATATCCCAAAAAAAGAAAGGGGACTTGTTCTGTGAACATTCTTCGTTTTATGATTCCCAAAAGCTCGGTTGAGTATATAAGCACTCAAAGCACAGTGCGACAGGCGCTTGAAAAAATGCGATACCATCACTACGTTGCAATACCGGTGCTGAATGACGAGGGAATTTACGTAGGAACACTGCGTAATGACGATATTTTTAAGTATTTCTTAGATAATGGCAAGTTTGATTCGCGCGCAGCCGAGCGGGACAGCGTAATGAGTATTCTGGATAGGGACTATTCAAAACCGATGTATCATAACGCTTCGGTTAATGAGCTCATAGAAAACGTCAAGGAGCATAATTTTGTGCCGGTGGTCGATGACCGCGGTTGTTTCATAGGAATGATTTTAAGACGAGACGTGCTTAATTTTCTTCTGAAATATTACGAATCCGCAAAGGATGAATAAAAAGGATTTTTAAAAAGGAGGGGTGGTTATGGCTGAGAAAATTAATAATTTCATCACGGACGAAGCTATGGATAACGGTGAACCCCAGCCTCTCGCTGCCCCGAATGAAAATGAACTTATAAACGGTGATGTGACCGACAAAAAGCATGAGTGCTGCAGCTCTGAATCGGAGGAGTTTATAAAGCGTGAAAGGGAGAGCTTTAATTCCCGTTATACCGAAATTATGCAGCTTGTCGGTAAGGTGGGAAGCATTGGCAAAACGTCAGATCACGATTCGGCAGAGAATCTTTCCTCTGGTTCTATAATCTTAAGTATAACTGCGGACAAATCGGATAAGGGAGAGAAAAATCGGGAAAATTCAAAAAAAAGCAGCATCACCGTTCCGATAAACACGGTGCACTGCGTCACTGCTCCGAGTGATTTAAAAGAGTTGATTTTTGACACGCATTCAGACTCTAAATCTAATGAATTGGGCAGAGATTTTTCGTACGGTGATTTTCAAAATTTAAACGAAGGAAATTCGAACGGCTCTGACGAATACGCTTTTTCGCTGAAAAGTGATACAAACTTACCGGACGAGCGCAATCCATCGCTTTACGGTTCCGGGGAAGAATTCTCCGATTCGGATAAAGAGCGGGATGCATTTGATGAGCACAATCATGGCTATAAATACGATTCGCTGGATATTTTTGCAAGAGCAGAGCTGTCTAAGGGAATTAATTCTTTTTACAGACGACAGAGTGCTCTTTTGCGTCAGATATCTAAGCTCGAAGACCGTCAAAAAAATGCTGACAGTGAGGGAAACATATCTCTTATCGTCGAAAAAATCGCTGTTTTGAAGGAGCTATGTGAGCTTACTATAGAAATTCTCGGTTCTTGTGTGTATCTTGAAGCAAGAGGAAAAGGCGCAAGATTCAAGCGTATCCTCAAGACCAATATCGATAAATATAACGCGCTGTGCGACGAGTATGAGGGCGCGTCCGGGCGCGCTGTTGAGCATCTTGATTACGGAATTATAGATGACGTTATGGCGGGTAAAATATCCCGTCCGATTTCCAACGTGTACTATTACGGAAGCGAAGATGACGCAGTATACGACCGTCACGACGAAGAATACGACAGAATGCGCAGAATCGAAGAAGAGGAAGAGGCGGCATCCAGAGAGTACAAAAGATATCTTGACGGAGGAACCCAGCTTAACCTTTCGGATTCCGAAAGAATTGCACTTGCAAAAAGAAAGAATGAGAAGCTAAGCGCAATTAAGCGCGCAACCGAACGCGACGTCTTGCTCGCGGAGCTGAGAAGCGAGTATGCTCTCAGTGAGCTTGAAGCTCGTAGAGATATTCTGGTTCGCTCTTACGGACTGGATAAACGGAAAATGGTGAAATCTCTAAGAACGGTAGAGCGCAAAATAGAAAAAATCAACAGAAACACGCAAAAAGCCATAAAAATCGAAAGAGAGAACAACTCGCGGTATTATCTGCTTTGTATGCTTGACCCGGCAGACGAGAAGCTCAAAAACGGTGCAAGGCGAGAGCGGCTTGATGCTCTTCGCGCAAGGCTTAACGTTTTGCTTTCCGAAAGAGAGAGTGTAAACGACCGCCTTATCGCGCTTTACGGAGGCTCTGATAGAACTCTTAAGAGAACGAAGGTTTCTCGCAAGGCGGCTAAAATCCGCAGAAGAAGCGCGACGGCGATGTATAACGCTCAGCGAAAACTGGCAAAGAAAATCGATAAATACAGAGTTCCGACGGATATGAAGGAGCGCGCGTACGATCTGCTTAACAAGAAGACGCAGGCTGCGGCAACTGCAGATGAGTGTATATATAAGCTCAAAAAATTAAGACCTGTAGGAAGAGCGAAAAGAGAGCTTATTCTTGAGATAAAAAGGGCGAGGACTACTATAAGGCGGCTTGACAGAGAGATACGTTATATGCTCAGAAAGCTGAAGAGAAACCAGGAGCGCTACGAGGATAACAAAGAGTGGGCATCCGTTCTTGCCTTCGTTTTCGTTATCGTTGCTATCGGTGTTGTGCTTTGGGTGCTTTTCGGACAGAATGTAACAGAGTACTTTGCAAAACTTGCAGGACAGCTTGGAGGTGCATAGCATGAAAATTTTTAAGCAAAAGAAAAACAATCACCGCATCGAAGGGATGAGCTCGCAGGAAAAAGCCAACATGATAAAAAGATTGGAGAGCGAAAGAAAGAAAATCAATTCCGAAATTGAGGGCATACTCAAAAGCTATTCGAAAGAGAGCGGAAACCGTGCTTTGAGGCAAAAAAAGCTTGGTTTCGGCAGAGCAGACGATGTTTTTATCTCCTACGGGGAGCAGAATTTTTGATGAGACGCAAATATTTGCATATGTTTTAGGTAAAATTTGCAAAAACTATTGATTTTTTTAAAAATATATGTTATAATCGTTACGATGAATATGAAAGGTGGAGAGTGACTGAGAGGTCACTCTTCATTTGTTGTATGAAGAAAAATGAAAAGGAGTAGCCACGTATGAAAAAAAGCATTAAGGATACGGTCAGAGATATCATAGAACCGACTGTAACAGACCTTGGTTACAGAATATGGGATATTACGTATTCGAAAATCGGAGCAGATTATCATCTTGAGATAACTATCGACTCGGATAGCGGAATAAATATCGAGGACTGCGAAAAGGTGCACAGGGCAATCGACCCTATACTAGACGAGGTAGACCCCATTGAAAATTTCTACTATCTTGAGGTTTCCTCACCAGGTATAGAGCGAGAGCTTAGGACCGACGAGCATATCTCACTGTCGATAGGTCAGAAGGTGGAAGCAAAGCTTTTTGTACAAAAAGACGGAAAGAAAAGCTTTACGGGAATTCTCACCGAGTTTGACGGAAATTCGATTGTGTTTGACTGCGCAGGTGAGACGGTGGCTATTCCCAAAAATGAAGTTGCAAAAATCACTACGGTTTATTTTGAATAAAGAAAGGACAGTAATTCAATAATTACGAAGGTAAAGAGAAAAAATGAACAAGGAATTCTTTGAAGCCCTCGACCTTATCGAAAAGGAGAAGGGAATACCTAAGGAGTATATGATTGTAAAAATCGAGGCAGCGCTTGCGAATGCTTGTCGCAAGGAGGTCGGTCAGTCAACTATAGTAAGAGTAAACCTCGACCCCGTAAAGCAGGATTTAAAGGTTTATCAGCAAAGGCAGGTAGTAGCTGACGGAGAAGTGGAAGACCCCAAGTGTCAGATATCTCTTTCTGAAGCAAAAGCATTAAGCCGCCGCAATAAGCTTGGAGGCATGGTTGAAACCGAGCTTAAAACCAAGACCTTCCGCCGCATCTCCGCTACCACAGGAAAGCAGATGATAATTCAGGCAATACGCGATGCC
Source organism: Eubacteriales bacterium (assembly GCA_045613205.1). Lineage (GTDB taxonomy): Bacteria > Bacillota > Clostridia > Oscillospirales > CAG-272 > UBA1740. The sequence continues at coordinate 49,930 of JAZLAO010000143.1, forward strand.
GAAAGAGAAAGACAGACGAGAGAATATGAGGAAAAGAAGGAAGAGATAATCACAGCGATAGTGGATAAGGTAGATACTGCGTCGGGAAATCTTATTCTCGATACCGGAACAGGCTATGCGACGCTTCTTAAGGCAGAACAGATTCCCGGTGAAATTCACGATGTCGGAGACAGAATCAAGGTCTTCATTTCCGAGGTTAAATCGGGTGAGATGAGAGGCCCTCTCGTAACACTTTCAAGAGTACATCCTAATTTTGTAAAACGCCTTTTCGAGCTTGAGATTCCCGAAATTCAGGACGGAACGATAGTTATAAAGGGTATTTCCCGCGAAGCAGGAAGCCGCACGAAGATAGCGGTTGAATCGAGAGACGAAAACGTTGACGCTATCGGTTCATGTATAGGTAAGAACGGAATGAGAATTTCCTCAATACTTAACGAGCTTGGAAATGAAAAGGTTGATATTATCAAGTATAGTGACAATCTTCCCGAATATGTTGCCGAGGCTCTTTCTCCTGCAAAGGTAATTTCGGTTGAGATGGAAGAAGAGCGTTTTTGCAGAGTTACCGTTTCTCCCGATCAGCTTTCGCTTGCTATCGGTAAAGAGGGACAGAACGCAAAGCTCGTGGCAAGACTTACGGGCTGCAAGATAGATATAAAAGCATAACGAAATGGCGAAAAACAGTATGACGGAAAGAAAACAACCGGTAAGACGTTGCACGGGCTGCGGAGAGCACTTTCTCAAAACAGAGCTTATAAGAGTTTTGAGAACGCCGGATGGCGAGATTGTTCTCGACGTCACAGGAAAGAAATCGGGCAGAGGAGCGTATATATGTAAGAACGTTTCCTGCTTAAAAAAAGCACGCAAGGCAAAGAGACTGGAATCGTCGCTCGAATGTTCTATACCGGATGAGGTTTATAGCAAACTGGAAGAGGAACTTACGGTTGGAAAATAAAAACAAACAGCGTCTTTGCGGAATGATAGGATTCGCAATGCGCGCGGGTAAGCTTGTAATAGGAACAGAGCTTATATGCCGCGCGATGCCAAAGGGAAATATAAAACTCGTCGCTGTTGCAAGTGATGCATCGGCGGCAACAAAAAAGAAGCTTTTTGCAAAGAGCGGTTTTTACAGTATTTCGGCAATCGAGGTGGACATAGATACGGACAGCCTCGGTGAGATGCTCGGAAAAAGCTATTCGCCCGCTGCTATAGCGGTTACGGACGACGGTTTTGCCGCAGAGATAAAAAAAGCGGCCGAGGTATAGTGCCCGTATTAAATTGACGAAAGGAAGTTTTCGCATCAGCGAAAATCGGTGACTTATATGGCTCAAATTAAGATTTCACAAGTATCAAAGGACTTCAATCTGAAATCCAAGGATGTAGCAGATATATTCAAGGATTTAGGATTTGAAAAGAAAAACAGCGGAGCTGTTATAGAGGCAGAGGAATTTGAACTCTTCCTGGTTCATATGACCGCAAAGCACCAGATAAAGAATCTGGATGCATATACATCAGGAAGCGTGACTATTTCTTCGGTTTCCGAAAAGCCTGTCAAAAAAACAGAGGAATCCGAACAGAAGATAATAATGAAAGAAGAGAAGGCGGAGTTGAAGACAGAGGTAAAGGCAGCACCCGAGATTAAGGCTGTACCCGAAAAGAAGCCGCCCGTCAAGCCCGAGGCTCACACGGAGAAGCCACGAGAACAAAGACCTCGCGAGCAGAAGCCCATGATGCACCGGGAAAGCAACGGTCAGCCTCGGCAGAACAGCCAGACCTATTATGCACCAAAGCCTGCATATCAGAGATATACCGACCGTCCCAGCGAGGATCCGTTCGCAAAGCGCCGCGAGAATATGAATCGTGCCGCAGACGGAAAACGCCAGGTTCAGCAAGGCCAAAGACCTGTGCAGATGCAGCCTAAAGCGCCTCTTCAGCAGACAAAGCCCGCTTCACCGGCAAATATGCAGAATAAACCTCTCGCTCAGGCGGACAGACCTGCACAGCAAGCACAGCTTGATAAGCAGCAGAAGCTTGCAAAGCAGATGGCAGAGGTGAAAAAGCAGCCTCAGGCTCAGCCCAAGAAAGAGGAAAAAAAGCAGCCTAAACAACAGTTTAAGACGATTACTCCCACTATTGATATGAGCAACGTGAAGGGCGGAGTAAACATTAACACCGATTATAAAGCTGAGGTACCAAAAACACGCGTTGTAGATATGAGAACTTCGGACGTAAACCTTTCGAAGTATGACGAGCGTTATAATGAGCAGTTCTATGCAATCGCAAACGGAACCGATACCAAGGCTCAGAAGCAGAAGCTTAAAAAGCAGGACAACCGCGGTCAGAATGTGAAGAGCGCGAAGGACAAGGAAAAGGCTGCACGCGAAAAGATGAAGAAGCTGGAGGCAGAAAGAGCAAGAAACAAGCAGCTTGAAATTACTGTGCCTGATGAAATAACGGTAAGCGAGCTTTCGTCAAGGCTTAAGAAGACTTCGGGCGAGGTTATTAAAAAGCTCATGATGATGGGCGAAATGAAGGGGCTTAACGACGTTGTTGATTACGCAACAGCTGAACTTATTGCAGACGAATTTGGTGCAAAGGTTACCAAAGAGGTTGTAGTAACGATAGAAGAAAAGCTCTTTACTGAGGCAGAAGATAGCGAAGGCGACCTTGAAGAGCGCGCTCCCGTAGTTTGCGTTATGGGTCACGTTGACCACGGTAAAACTTCAATCCTTGACGCAATAAGACACACAAACGTGACACGGGGTGAGGCCGGAGGCATTACTCAGGCAATCGGTGCTTACAGAGTTAAGGCTAACGGAAAGGATATAACCTTCCTTGATACCCCCGGACACGAAGCTTTTACCGCAATGCGTATGCGCGGCGCAAAGTCTACAGACATTGCAATCCTCGTAGTTGCAGCGGATGACGGAGTTATGCCCCAGACAGTTGAGGCTATAAATCACGCAAAGGCGGCAGGAATTGATATCATAGTAGCCATAAACAAAATGGATAAGCCGCAGGCTAATCCCGATAACGTTCTTAACCAGCTTACTCAGTACGAGCTCGTTCCCGAGGCATGGGGCGGTGACGTTATATGCGTACCCGTGTCAGCTCTTACAGGCATGGGAATTGACGATTTGCTTGAAAACGTACTGCTTGTAGCTGAGGTGAAGGAGCTTCGCGCTAATCCTAACCGCAGAGCAAGGGGCCTTGTTATCGAGTCGAAGCTTGATCGCGGCAGAGGTCCTGTTGCAACCGTTCTTGTTCAGAACGGAACTCTTCATCAGGGTGACTACGTAATCGTAGGTAACGCAGTCGGAAGAGTGCGCGCAATGATAGACGATAAGGGTAAAAATATAAAATCGGCAGGTCCTTCCATCCCGGTTGAGATAGTAGGTCTTGACGACGTTCCTCAGGCGGGTGACGAGCTTAACGCCGTTGAAGATGAAAGAATGGCAAGAACTCTTGCCGAGCAGCGCCGTGAAAAACAGCGTCAGGAAATTCTCGCTGCAAATGCAAGAATTAATCTTGATGACCTCTTTAATCAGATTGCAGAGGGCGTGCAGACTCTCAATATCATAGTAAAGGCAGACGTTGCAGGTTCTGCCGAGGCTGTTAAGGCTTCTCTTATCAAGCTTTCCAATGATGAGGTTAAGGTTAACGTAATCCACAGCGCAGTCGGCGGTATTACCGAAAGCGATGTTATGCTTGCTGCTGCGTCAAACGCAATAATCGTAGGATTCAGCGTTCGTCCTGACAAAAATGCTATTGACTCGGCTGAGAGAAACGGAGTTGATATCCGTACTCACCGTATCATTTATGAGATAATCGACGAGGTAGAGGCGGCAATGAAGGGTATGCTTGCTCCTACATTCAAGGAAGTAATACTCGGTCACGCAGAGGTGCGTCAGACCATACGTGTTCCCAACGTCGGAACGATTGCAGGCTCTTATATCCGCGACGGAAAAATTACCCGTCAGTCTGAGATACGTATAGTGCGTGACGGTATCGTTATTTTTGAAGATAAAATATCCTCTCTCCGCAGATTTAAGGACGACGTGCGTGAGGTGAACGAGGGATACGAGTGCGGTGTCGGCCTTGAGAAGTTTAACGACATCAAGGAGGGCGATATACTCGAAGCCTTCATTATGGAAGAGGTAGAAAAGTAATTTCACTTTCTTTTAGCGAGGCTTAATAGTTATGAGAGTAGTTTGAGTTTGAATTCAGACTACTCTCTTTTTTTTTGCACAAAATGACGATTATTTTACAAGTTGACGGGAATAAAATATTTTCGCAATATATTTTTAAAAATATATTGTATATTCCGCTGAAATGTGTTATTCTAATAGAAAGGACGGATATTTCTCTTTCTTTATGTGCATTTTTTGCAAAAAAAGGAAACTTGGAGGATAAAGGTTATGGCTTTTGAATACAAGGGAATCAAAATTAATCGCGATTACGTTGTTTATGAGGATTTTGGCGCGGTAGGCGACGGAAAAGCAGAGGATTTCGGAGCGATTTATAAAACGCACGAGTATGCTAACGCACACGGACTTACAGTAAAGGGAACACCCGGAAAAACCTATTACATAAAGGATACTACTCTCGGTACGGAAGAGGTGCAGGTTGCTAAAATCAAGACCAACGTTGATTGGTGCGGCGCTAATTTTGTAATTGACGATACCGAGCTTACCGTAATGCGAGATTATCCTTGCAGAAAAATGGCACTAGAGTCTATTTTCGAGGTTGTTCCCGATGATGAGCATATGCCGTTCAGACTTGATGACCCTACTCTTCTTTCGCGGATTGCAGAGCAGGGCTTGAATCAGCAGACAAAGAGAATAGACCTTGGGCTTGACTTTGACGGACCTGTTATGATAATTCCTTACAACTCGGCACATTGCGTGTTCAGGCGCCGCGGAACAGGGCAGTTTAACGGCTCTCCGATGCACGAGATTATCGTCGTTGAGGCGGACGGAAGCATCAGCGAGGAAACTCCCATAATGTTCAGCTATAAATCCATCGATTATATGGACGTATACAAGCTTGACCCGACGTCTGCCATATCAATAAAAAACGGAGTATTTACCACCCTTGAATCTAGAGTTAACCACTATCTTCCGAAGGCAGACGGAACGCTTGAGTATATATATCACGGTTATATCGTCAGAAATCTGCACGTTATGCGTTCCTACACGACGGTTGAAAATATAGAGCACAGGGTGAGCGGCGGATTCACTCTTCTTGACAGAGCGGAGAGAAATCTTGAGGGAGCAATGTACCACGGATTTTTCGTGGCGGACGATGCAAACCACGTTACCTTTAAAAATTGTATAATTCCCGGAAGAACCTCCCCGGGTCCCGGCGGCGGACACTCATCCTACGGCTTCAAGGCTAATCACGTCAATAAGATAGTTCTCGACGGATGCTTCCAGCCTAACTTCTGGATATCCATTGATCCCGAAACCTACGAAATAAAGAATGCAACCGTTTATGACGAAAATGCTATCGGAAGAGCAAGAAAGGCATCCAAGGATGCCGTTGCGGCGATGGGATCGGCTGACGTAAACGGAATAAAGAGAAGACTTTGCTGGGGACTTGGCGGAACAAACTTCTGTAAGAATATGGAGTATATCAATTCCACGGTTACCCGTTTTGATGCTCACGCGGGTCTTTATAACGGAAAAATAATCAACTGTAACATAAGCGGAATTGAGCTTACGGGTGTCGGTGAGCTTTCGCTTGAAAAGTGCAATTGGTATCAGTATTCAATAAATAACCCTATTCTTCTTCTGCGTGGAGATTACGGCTGTCACTGGAGTGGAGATATAAGCATAAAAGACGTCAACGCTTATATGCTCAACAAAGAAAAAGTTTACATAGCATCACACAGCTTCATTAACTGGTATTTCGGATACACCTGCGCAATACCCAGCGTTTCGGTCGATAACGTCAAATTCTTCGACCAAAAGACAGAAGAAGCGCTTGCACCGGGATTTGAGGCGCATTACTTTAAATTCACCGAAGCCTCGGAAAAGATGCACCTTGATGAAACCGACGTGCCTGCAATATTCTCGGTAAACGATTTTGACGGTGACGGATATATCGACGAGCCCCGTTTTATTTCAGACGTGGACGGCACGTTCTATCCCGAGCGCGACCTTGACGGAGACGGCAGAGTAGGAAACACGTCACTTAAATACGATGACTATATGAATAAGTCCGAATTTATTTTAGGCGGTCTTGCAAGGCCGTCGCATTACCTCGGCGCTACTCACCCGACCTGCACGGTGAATCTCAATAAGATACGCCCTCCCAAATACTTTAAGGTTGTAAATAACACAAACGAAAACGGAGAGGCTGTCGGTAAGTATTACGTCAAAAACACTGTCGGTATAAGTGACGGCGGCTGGCACAGAGATGCAAGCTCACCCGATACCATGGGCGGATTTTTCGGTAACACGAAATTTATATACGGAAGCGGTGAGGACGACTATGCTCTCGGAACTGCTGAAAACGCCGCTGTAGGAGAGGGATTCGTTTTTACGAGCGAATACGATATTTAATTTCAGACGATTAAAGGTATATTACAAGGAATGAATTATGAATTCTGCTATAAAAGAACTCAAACTAGACCGTGACTACGTAACCTACGAGGACTTCGGCGCTGTAGGCGACGGAAAAACAGAGGATTTCGGAGCGATTTACAAGACTCACGAATATGCAAACGAGCATGGACTTACCGTAAAGGCGACAGCCGGCAAAACCTATTACATAAAGGATACGAAGCTTGGCACTGATACGGTTCACGTAGCGAAGATAAAGACAAACGTTGATTGGCGCGGTGCTCATTTCATAATCGATAATACCAATTTAACGGTAATGAAGGATTATCCCGAGGAAAGAGCAATAGCAATGCAGCCGATTTTCTTGGTTGTCCCCGAAAAAGAGCACGAGATGTTCAAGATAGAGAATTCCGAGGTTCTTGAAAGAATAGCCAAGGCGGGACTCAATCAGAAAACGAAGAAGATTGATATCGGTGTCGATTGGGACGGTCCTGTGATGATAGTTCCTTACACTTCCTCGCATAAGGCGTTCAAACGACGCGGAACAACTCAGTTCGACGGCTCGGAAATGCACGAGATCATCCTCATTGATAAAGACGGTAACGTAAGCCCCGAAACACCTATAATGTTCAGCTACGCGACCGTTGACAAATTAGAAGTTTATAAGCTTGATCCGAGCTGTGCGCTGACTGTCGAAAACGGTGTGTTCACCACGCTTGAATCAAGAGTCAATCACTATATTCCCAAAAGCGACGGAACCCGCGCGTACATTTATCACGGTTATATAAACAGAGGAATAAAGGTTATCCGTTCATACACGACGGTTAAGAATATTGAGCACATAGTAACCGGCGGTTTCACTCTTCTTGACAGAGCAGAGAGAAATCTTGAGGGGGCTATGTACCACGGCTTCATATCTGTGGCTGATTCTAACCATGTCACATTAAAAGATTGTATACTTCCCGGAAGAACCTCCCCGGGACCGGGCGGCGGACACTCATCCTACGGCTTCAACGCATACGGTGTTAATAAAATAGTTCTCGACGGCTGTATTCAGCCGAACTTCTGGGTAACGATAGACCCCGAAACCTACGAAATTAAAAATGCAACGGTTTATGATAAAAATGCCGTCGGATGCGCCGTCAAGGGTGCTGAGGACGTCTACGAGGGCATGAGCACGGTTGACGTAAACGGAGAAAAGAGAAAGCTTTGCTGGGGCTTTGGCGGAACTCATTATTGCAAGAACATGGAGTATATCAACTCAACGCTCACCCGTTTTGATGCGCACTCGGGTCTTTACAACGGAAAAATTATCAACTGCAATATAACCGGAATTATGCTCACCGGATACGGTGATATGCTTGTCGAGGGCAGTAACTGGTATCAGTACGGAATGACGATTCCGATGCTTTATCTCAGAGGTGATTACGGGCATCATTGGCGCGGTGACATTACTGTTAAAAATACGAGAGCTCATCTTATGAACACCGAAAAGTTTTATCTCGTTAATCATTCTTTTAATAATTGGTATTACGGATATACCACCTCCATTCCGAATATTACCGTTGATAATCTTCGCTTTTTTGATTCCTCAAACGGCGAGGCGGTAAAACCCGGATTTGAAGCGAAATTTTTCAAATTTACCACGCAATCCTCAAGAATGCATCTTGACGATGCAAAGGTGCCGTCTATTTTCGGTGTTGTCGATAAGGACGGTGACGGATATATAGACGAGCCCCGCTTCATATCAGATGTGGACGGAAGCTTTTACCCCGAGCGTGACCTTGACGGTGACGGAAGAGTGGGCAATACATCGCTCAAATACGACGATTACGTGAACGGCTCGGTCTTTATCAGCGGCGGACTTGCAAGATCGGCTTACTTTAAGGGAGCCACCCACCCAACCTGCACGGCGAACCTTAACAAGATAAGACCGCCTAAGTATTTTAAGGTTTTGAACAATAAAACCGAGGATGGCGAAATAATTGCAAAATACGTCGTTAAGGATACCTCGGGTGAGGGTATTTCCGACGGTGACTGGTACCGCTATGCCGAAGCTTTCGACACTATGGGCGGTTTCTTTGGCAGAACTGAGTTCATATACGGTGAGGGCGATGGAGAACGCTTTGTGGGCACGGAAAACAAAAACGGTATTTGCGATACCTTCGTATTTGTCGGAGAATACGATGTAGAATAAAACATAAAAAGTATGGGGCTTAAGGAGAAACGTTATGGAAAACAACATCAAGCTTGACCGCGATTACGTTACCTACGAGGACTTTGGAGCTGTAGGAGACGGCAAAACCGAGGACTTTGCTGCAATTTGCAAGACTCATGAGTATGCAAACGAGCACAAACTCGCAGTAAAGGGAACTCCGGGAAAAACCTACTACATAAGAGATACGAAATTTGGAACTGATAAGGTACATACCGCAATAATAAAAACGAACGTTGACTGGTGCGGAGCGCATTTCATAATCGACGACACTAACCTCACGGCTATGAATGATTATCCCGAGGAAAGAGAAATGGCTATTGCCGACTTGTTTGCGGTTGAACCCGACGATGAGCACCGTATGTTCAAAATAGAGGATCCCGAGCATCTTGCGAGGATAGCCGCGCAGGGTTTAAATCAGAAAACGAAGAAAATTGACCTCGGTATAGATTGGGACGGTCCCGTTATGATAATTCCGTATAATTCTGCGCACGGAGTCTTCAGACGTCGGGGAATGTCGGCATTTCGTGGCAGCGCTATGCACGAAATTATCGTTGTTGAGGCTGACGGCAGTATAAGCGAGGAAACTCCCATAATGTTCAGCTATGCGAATATTGATTCCATAGACGTTTATAAGCTTGACCCGAAGAGCGCTATAACTATTGAAAACGGCGTATTTACTACCCTTGAATCAAGAGTAAATCACTATCTTCCCAAGGAAGACGGAACTCTTGAATATATCTACCACGGTTACATAAGAAGAAATTTCGTGGTTCGTCGCTCTTATACCACGATAAAGAGACTCGAGCATATCGTAACCGGAGGATATACTCTTCTTGACAGAGTGGAGCGAAATCTTGAGGGTGGAATGTACGGTGGATTTTTCGCCTCATGGTACGCAAACCACCTTACCTACAAGGATTGCAGAATGCAGGGAAGAACTTCGCCCGGTCCCGGAAACGGACATTCATCTTACGACTTCGGCGCCAACTATATTAACAAGATAGTTTTTGACGGATGTGTTCAGTCAAATTTCTGGGTAACAATCGATCCCGAAACCTTTGAGATAAAGAACGCGACCGAGTATGATGAGAATGCTGTCGGTCATGCGAGAAAGGTTGGCGAGAATGCTTGCTGCAGCATGGGATGGGCTGACGTTAACGGTGTTAAGAGAAGAATTTGTTGGGGTGTTGGCGGCAGTAATTTCTGCAAAAACCTTGAGTATATAAACTCAACGCTCACACGCCTTGACGCTCATCAGGGACTTTACAACGGAAAGGTCATAAACAGCAATATAAGCTGTATGGCTATTGCGGGTTACGGTGATTTTATAGTCGAGAACACTAATTGGTATCAGTATAATATCGCGTCTCAAAGTCAGCTCATTTATCTGCGCGGCGACTACGGTTGCCATTGGTCGGGTGACGTTAAGGTTAAGAACGTAAACGGCTATATGATAAATCGCGACGAGTTTTACGTTACGCATTCCGGATTTACCAACTGGTATTTCGGATACACTTGCGCTTTTCCTGATATTACCATTGATAATCTTAGATTTTTCGTTCAGGAAACGGGCGAGCCGTTGAAACCGGGATACAAGGGATATCTTTTTAAGTTCGTTCCCGCCTTTACAAGCAGACATCTTGACGATGCGAAGGTTCCTTCAATTTTTGCCGTTACCGACGCGGACGGCGACGGATATATAGACGAGCCGCGTTTCATTTCGGACACGGACGGAACATTTTATCCCGCGCGCGATCTTGACGGTGACGGAAAGATAGGTAATACCTCTCTCAGCTACGACGAATATATAAACGCGCCGCCTATGATCGTCGGAGGTGTAGTCAGACCCTCGCATCTTAACGGAGCCGTTCATCCAACCTGCACGGCAAACCTTAATAAGTCAAGACCTCCTAAATATTTTAAGGTAGTTAATAATACCGATGAAAACGGTGATACGGTTTGCAATTACGTCACAAGGGATACCTCGGTTGACGGTGTATCCGACGGCGGCTGGTATAGAGCTGTTGACACTCTTGATACGATGGGCGGTTACTTTGGCGGCACTCGGTTTATATACGGCGAGAGCGACGGAGAGAGCTTCGTAGGAACTAAGGATAAAAACGGCATTTGCGACACCTTCGTATTCACTGAGGAATACAACGTCTGATAAAAATATTCAAATACAAAACCATAGAGTTAAGGAGAAATGTTATGGAAAACAACATTAAGCTTGATCGAGACTACGTTACCTACGAGGACTTTGGAGCTGTAGGTGACGGCAAAACCGAGGACTTTGGTGCAATTTGCAAGACTCACGAGTATGCAAACGAGCACAGACTTACGGTAAAGGGAACTCCCGGAAAAACCTACTACATAAAGGACACGAAGCTCGGTACCGATGAGGTTCACGTAGCGGTTATAAAAACAAACGTTGACTGGTGCGGTGCGAATTTCATTATCGACGATACCGACCTCACGGTAATGAAAAATTATCCCGAGGAAAGAGCAATTGCGACAAAACCCATATTCAAAATTGCCGCCGAGGACGAGCATAAGCCTTTTAAGATAGAGGACAAGGAGCACCTTGCGAGAATTGCCGCTCAGGGGCTTAATCAAAAAACAAAGAAGATTGACCTCGGTATTGACTGGGACGGTCCTGTTATGATAATTCCCTCAAACTCGGCTCACGGTGTTTTCAGACGCCGCGGTACAAGCCAGTATAACGGCGCGCCTATGCGCGAGCTTATAATAGTTGATAAGGACGGAAACGTAAGCGAAGAAACGCCTATAATGTTCAGCTATGCGAACATTGATTCCATAGACGTTTATAAGCTCGACCCAAGGACTGCCATTACTATTGAAAACGGCGTGTTCACCACACTGGAATCAAGAGTTAATCACCACATTCCTAAGGAAGACGGAACCTTCGCATACATTTATCACGGTTATATAGTCAGAGGCTTAAGTATAACCCGTTCTTACACAACGGTGAAGAACGTTCAACACATTGCAAAAGGCGGCTACACGCTTCTTGACAGAGCTGAGAGAAATCTTGAGGGCGCAATGTACTCGGCATTCTTCTCTGCGAGCTATGCCGACCACATTACCTTTAAGGATTGCAGACTTCAGGGCAGAACCTCGCCCGGTCCCGGAAACGGACATTCGTCATATGATTTCGGCGCTGCCTTCGTTAATAAGGTTGTTCTTGACGGATGCGTTCAGTCTAACTTCTGGGTAACGATAGACCCCGTAACATTTGAGATTAAGAGCGCTACCGAGTACGACGAAAATGCGACAGGACATGCGAGAAAGGTCGGTGAGAACGCTTGCAGCGGCATGGGATGGGCTAATATAAACGGAGTTATGAGAAGACTGTGCTGGGGTATCGGCGGAAGCAACTTCTGTAAGAATATGGAGTATATCAACTCAACTCTCTCTCGTTTTGACGCTCACCAGGGACTTTACAACGGAAAGGTTATCAATTCAAACGTCAGCTGTATGGCTCTTGCGGGCTACGGTGATTTTACCATTGAGGATACGAACTGGTATCAGTACGGAAAGGACTCGCAGTGCGAGCTGTTATATCTGCGCGGTGACTACGGCTGTCATTGGTTCGGAGATATACTTGTGAAGAACGTAAATGCGCACGTTATCAACACCGAGAAGTTCTACGTCGCGAACCACGGTTTTGGAAACTGGTATTTCGGTTACACCTGTACGTTCCCGAACATTTCTATCGACAATCTCAGATTTTTCGATCAGAAAACGGGTGAGCCTATGAAACCCGGATTTGAAGGTCATCTTTTCAAGTTCCGCGAGAAGTCGGAATGTATGCATCTTGACGATGCAAAGGTTACGTCCATATTCCCTGTAAACGATTATGACGGTGACGGATATATCGACGAGCCGAGATTCATTTCGGACACCGACGGAACCTTCTATCCCGAGCGTGACCTTGACGGTGACGGAAGAGTTGGAAATACCTCTCTTAAGTATGACGATTACGTAAACGGTTCGGTATTCTATTCCGGAGGCTTGGCGCGTTCCAGCTATTTCAGGGGTGCTGAACATCCTACCTGTACCGCAAACCTTAATAAGATAAGACCTCCTAAGTACTTCAAGATTTTCAACAACAAAAACGAGAACGGTGAGGTCGTTTGCAACTACCTCATCAAGGATACCTCGGGCGTTTCCGACGGTGGCTGGTACAGAGATGCAGATACCCCCGACACCATGGGCGGCTTCTTCGGCGGCACCGAATTCCACTACGGTGACGGTGAGTTCTTCGTAGGAACCGAGAAC
>JAZLAO010000144.1:0-7367 GCA_045613205.1 Eubacteriales bacterium
GGCGTTCCCGTATTCGGCTGATATTTAAGCTCGGTGCCTCCGGCATAACCCGTCAAGCCGTCCTCCTCGAAATACTCGCGTCCAAACGGACGAAGTCCGCCCATATGAACGAATGTGTAATCATATTCTTTTCCGCGCGAGTCAAATTCCCCGAGATTGTCACCAAGGGGCATACCCGTGTCGTCAATATGTATCACGGCACCCGAGGAAAAGTCCCTGTAACAACCCCTCTCACCGTGTATGTGACCGTAAAGATAAAAGGTGTTATGGTGGCCTTTGAATATATCGTAAAACAGCGTCACGTTGCCGTTTATCATTGTTTCTTTCATTTCTCCGCCCTTGTCGTTGTAATAATATGCCGCAGACAAATGACCGATAACAAATACGGGTTTCTTGCCGTCGGGGTCGATTTCCCGAAGCTTATTCTTCACCCAAAGCATCGACTCGTCGCTGTAATATCCCTCGTGGGAATTATAGGCTGTGTTCGGGTCTATGTTTATGCCAATAAAATCAATTCCGTTTATAACGTAATGAAATGCACCGAGGTAGCGCTCGCCCGGCTTTTGTTCTGCCGTAAGAGTCAGTTTTTCCCTTTCACAAAGCTCACCCAAGGCAGCGTCCATCAAATCGTAAAAATCGGTAGTGTTATACGGTTCGTTCTCTTCGGTTCCGATGTCACCGAGTATCATATCGTTGTTTCCCGCAACGTAGAAAACCTTTCCGTCCTTAGCGCTCCTCGAAACACACTCGTGCATTTTTTTCTTGATGTCGAGAAAATTCTTCTTAGGCAACGCGCAGGATTTATTCCAATAGGGATAGTCGGATACGTTGTCGCCTCCCATAATAGCAACGTCGGCAAGCCCGAACTCCTCCCTTGCCAACTCGTTTGCTGTGATAAGCGATTTCCTGAGTGTCGTGGGATACTCCAGCATAGACTGCTGATTATGTACGTCCGTAAAACAAAAAGCTGTTAGTAGTTTTTTCATTCCTTGCGTATCCTTTTTTAATTGATTTTATTGCAGAATGACGCGCATCTCAGCGCACCGCATAGCGACCTGTCATTCGCTAGCCAATGCCAACCTAAATTGAACCCGTTTTAAGAGGCATATTTTACGCATAAATGCGCCGAAAAGTCTTGTAATATCCGCATATTACTTCACCTTTTCGACTTTTTCTGCGAAATATATGCTCTCTTAAAATAATACTTACATAAAGCGGCGTAAATTTGATGATATTTTTTGAAAATAAGCGAAGCAAAGTGTGGACTTTGCAAGCGAGTTTTCGAGAAATAGCGCGAATTTCCGCCACTTTAGGCGGATTCGATTTAGGTTGGCATTGGCTAAGGTTATTATAGCACAACAAGCTCCGGCATTGCAATAACTTTGACTGCTTTTATAAAATTAAAGCAAAACGGGCACTGTATTTTACACAATGCCCTCACTGTTTTACTTCTGCTTTTTATTTTTTAGGGTACCCCTTATAAAGATGAACTATATTGATGTCCTCGGGCATATCAAGCCCGTGTGAGCCGCAGCCACCGTCTATTTCGTGACAGCCATGATCCATCGCAAAGCCCACGAGCGTATTATGATTTTTCCAATGCTCAGAAACCAGCTCGGATATCATTCCGAACATCTGGTCGTTTGCGCGAAGCTCGGCCAGCGACCTTGCGCTCTCGGGACCGTTTTTGTGCATTATAGCGTCGTAGTTTCCGTTATATATCAAAATGAAATCATACTCGTCGCGAAGAATTAGCTCAACCGCCTTCGCGTTAATTGCCGGAATTATATCGTCTGAAAAAAGGTAATAATCTATATTTCTTTCAAGATATATATTGCCAAGGCTGCACTTGGTACTTGCAATAAGAGCAACCTTTTTGCCTGCGGCTATCAATCTATCAAAAAGAGTATCAATTTTTATAACCGGCTTTTCATACTTCTGAATACCGTGAACGCTCGGCTGCGCGCCCGTATACATCGTGCCGAAGCATACCGGTGTTACAGAGGGCATAACGGTTGAAAGATATATCTCTTTTCCGGCGTTCTTCTTGGTAGAGGAAAGATATTCGGGGTATTTTTCGTATATCCACTGCGCTATAGCATCGGGGTTGTACATAATCACCCTGTCAGCCTTCTCTCCGAAAAATACCTTGTCTATGTAATTTGCGAGCTCTGCATTTTTCTCTGCCGCAAAGCTTGGGGGTTCAATGCCCATAGCGTAAGCAAGCGCTGCGCAAATAGTATCGAGAGAAGTTTTATTTATCTTCGGCTTTTCTTCTCCGTTCAGTATTGTGTCAATCTGAACACCGAAAATCTCTTTCAAAAGAACTAGGTTTTCAATGGTTGGCATGGTTTGATTGGTTTCCCAAAGGCTTACCGTTTGTCTGCTGACAAGAAGCTTTTCGGCAAGCTCTTCTTGCGACAAATTGTTCGCCTTTCTAAGCTTTAATATGTTTTCACCTAAAGTCATTTCGCAAAGCCTCCTCTTTTTTCTCTATTATACCACATTTTATAGTAAAGTAAAGCATTTTTGGCTTGCGGCTTGTCAAGTGATGCTTGACATTTTAAATAGGCACTTATTTTAAACCGGATAGGCCAATTGAAAACAATATGTGTCTTTATACCAGTGCTCGCATCACCTGCTCGCTTATTTCTATCATACCCTGTTTCGTCGGATGACCGTTTTCCTTGCTGATACTCTCAAGGCGTATAGATTTAAGACCGTATTTTTCTGCTGCGTATTCTATGCATCTCGATATTTCTTCCTTCAGCTCGGTATTGATAATAAAAATTATCTCGGCATTTGGAAAATCCGCTCTCAGCGTGTGGGCGAAATAACAAATTGCGGGAAGCACGTTAAATAAATCTGCCTCTTCCCAGCCCGAAGTCTTGATTTCTCCAAGCGGAGCATCCGACCAACTGTCGTTGGTTCCACCGAAAACAATAACAGTGTCGGGCTTGTTTTCTTCAAAGAAGCCCTCTTCTTTCAGTTTTCTATAGCGGTAAATAAACGAACATGAGCTTGAGCAGTCGGCACCGTTGTATCCCGTGTGGCCGATGGTCGAACCCGACCAGCTGTCATTACGCAAGAGCTTGGCGTTAATATGCGATATGAATTTATACCACCAGGTATCCTCCATTTGCATCTTACTAACCGACGAACCGTCTTCTTTGCCCTCATCGTAATAGTAAGACTTGTAGCCCTCCGGAATAATGTGTTCATGTGTTGAATAACTGTCACCGAAAATAACTATATTTTTCATTTTGTTCAATCCTCAAACACCGTACTCGTTGTTACTGTAATGCCCGCTCCAAAGTAATGAACACCGTTGTAAACTATCTGACCTTTGGATTCTATCTTATAATTTATTGACGTAAGCTCGTAGTCCTTTAGCACAACCTCAAGCGTCATTTTTGCGCTTAGAAAGCTCGCATTGACAGATGAATAAAGCTCTTTCAGCACGGCAAGAGTTCCGGCCGTTGCAGTGTCAATAACAATAGTATACGTAACAGTTCCGTCCTCGTTATCGTTTTTGATTATGCTTTTAACATTGTGCGCAGAAAAAGAAAACGGATCAATAAGCTCTTTAATAAACTCCTTTGCGTAAGAGTCTGAAGTCTCTCGTATGAAATCATCTTCGGTATACTTGCCATCCTTATAAGTTGTTTCCGTCGTTTTCTCCTCAGTTTTTGTTCCGTCAACGACTTGCGACGTCTTCGTATTTGTCGTTGTCTTTGTCTTTGCAGTGAAATGATACTTTCCAGCCTCATAACCGTAGGTGGCATCTGTTTCTGCACTGTTTGTACTTTCCACGCCCATCGTTAAAAACTTCGAAAAGGTTGTCACCGCAAGGTCGCCCGCGTCTTCTTCAACCTTGGCGTTAATAAGCGTAGTTAAAAGCGGCACGATGGTCGCATCGTCAACAGAGGTATAGTATCTCGGGTTTATAGTGTTGGTTATTTTCTCCGCGCTTCCGTAGCTTGAAAAAATCATTTTCTCACTGCCCGAAAAGGAAGCGTTTGAAAAAATATAGTCCACTGTTATTTCCTTTATATAGTAGTTTGAATCGGAAATTATCGTTACGGCAATATCTTCAATTTCTCCGCTGTCCTTTTCCAAAGGAAAGCCGTAGCTTGAATTAAGAAGTCTTATTGTTTTTTCATCATATTTTTCGAGTTTAACCTCATAACTGCCGTCCTCCTTTTCAACCGAAGAAAAGGTCTCGTACCCCGAAAGAATGTTGCCAAATTCGGAAACTTTTTCACGGTAATTCAAAAATTCCTTTTCAGTATGCTCGGAGCACAAGCTTTTACTGTCCTGACCGAGCTTGTATGAAAAGAAGTATTCTCCCTCATTAAAAGCTTCCAAAACAGAAGATTGCGTCGTCGCATATCTGTTAGTTATGTCAATGTCGGCTTTGGAATAATAATATAACTCTTCACCTTCATTCTTTGAATATATCTCCTTTGTCGTGGATGTAACCGTCATAGGCTGACCGGCATAAATAGCAGTAATATCCAATACTCCGTCAACCTCATAAGAAGCGGCGCCGTCCATTGCCTTGGAGATTTTATCCATTACCCCGCCTGAATTTCGGCAAGACGAAAACACTAACATGGTTGTCAAGCAAAAAAATAAAGCAAAAATTTTTTTCATACGTAATTCCTCTCTTCGATTTTAATGTGTTTGTTTCTATGTTTTTATACTACCGTATAGGCACCGCTATCAAGCTTTATAATCAAAAGACAAACGGCTCTGCATCGAGGGACGCACCAGTCCGTTTGCTACTTCTTGATGCAAGGGCGATTTCTGATACTCCCTCAACGCCTCGTCACTTTCAAACGTTGAATCCATCATAAGATCACCCGACGAAGAGGGCAAATTTTCTGTCAAAATGTTCATTTCAACAAGGCCGTCGATTTTGCCGACCAAGCCCTCAAGGGCTGCCTTGATTTCTTGCGCGCGCTTATCTTTATTTTCAAGTTCGTCTTTAAATTTCCAAATAATCATATGTTTGACCATGCTTATTCTCCTTCGCGGCGATAATAAGGCGATTAAAATTCTTTTGCTTTATTATAGCATAAAACAATTGGCATTGCAATAGCCGCGTGACTCGTATTATTCAACTTCATACCATTCACCACCGATTTCAAAGTATCTTACAGGCTCGTTCGTAATGAAAAAGAATCCTTCTTGAAGTTCATATTCCAGCCCCGAAATCGTAATGGCTGTGGCGGTAATTAATTTATCGGGAATATCCCAAATCGGCGGGGTTCCATATTCCTCTACCTTATAATGCCCCGCCTTGCTAATCAAATTGTAATATCCGTTCTCTCCTTTAATCGTATAGAGTCTTCCAACGACGTAATTGTCTTTAGTAAACACTTTGTACGTATAGTCATCTTCCGAAACAGTACAACCCCATAAATGCTTTTTTACGGGTCTGAACCCTTGCAGATCAGACCAATGGCGTCCGTCCTCAAAGTCGCCTTCGAACGTGAAATAATAGATTCTATAATCACCAATATCAATATATTCACTACCCGAGTAACTTCCGGCAGCCATATCCGGAGTGAAACCGTACTCACCGTTATGTATCGCCAACGGAAGATAAATCATCGCGATAAGCAAAACAAAAATTGCTGACCATCCGATAAAACACGCTACATTACGTAGCTTTCGATTCTTTTTTACGATTACTTTTTCGGGCTCTTCAGTGGAAAGCTCCGAGGCACTAATATCAAAGAGTTCCTCTAGCATAGCCATAGATTCGGGATTCGGCAATCCCAGGCCGTTTTCCCATTTTGCAACGGTGCTGCGGCTCACAAAAAGCTTTTCTGCCAGTTGAGCTTGCGTGAGTCCTTTATTCATACGCAGTTGCTTTAGATTTTCTTTAAATTCCATATCACGTTACCTCCGAGCACCTATATTATAGCACAAATCAAGAAAAAGTGTTGTTACTTTTATGTTACTTTGAAATCTTCGCTGTTACCGTATGTCACAATGCTTCATTCGGTGAGCTGCTCGTTTCGTGCAGAGTGAATTGTCAATAGAAGTGCAACACTTTTAAGAAAGATTTTGCAATTCTAAGTTCCAAGAATCCTGAGCAGAAATATAATTTAAGCATTTGCGGGGTCTGTTGTTAATTAACGACAGATTCCGCAAAAGTGTTTTAGGGCTGACTCTTGAGAGATTGCGCCCCTTGGGGTAAAATTCTCTCAAGAGTCCATTGCTGTTCTCGTTCGTGCCTTTCTGCCAAGCGCAGTAAGGATCAGCAAAGTATACGTCACAATTAAGCTTCTTCTCAATTGTTTGCCAATTGGCAAACTCTGCGCCTCGGTCACAAGTAATTGTTTTAACAAGCTCGCCAGGGATATCCGAGAGCATTGAAATAATGGCGGCAGCCATGGTATCCGCTTTTCTGTCCGGTATCTTCATCGCAAGATAAAGACGCGTCTTGCGTTCCGCAAGCGTTGCAAAGCAAGTCTTGCTTTTGCCCTGACCGCTAACCACCGTATCAGCTTCCCAATGTCCTGCCTCTTTACGCTTGTAAACGCTTTTGTCTCGTTTTCTAATGGATTTACCCAGGTTAAATTTGCCGCGTGTTTCCTTGCCTAAATGGCTTTTGCCTTTTCTGCGAAGCACTTTAAGATTGCCATTAAGCAAATACTTGTCGTAGATCCAACGGTATATAGTTCTTGCAGAAGGCATTTTCTCAAAAGGCGAAGGTGCATTTGCAATTTGTTCAGGCGACCACGTTGCAAGCAGTTTTTCTTCTATGTACTTTATTGACTCCTGCGACCAGAACATTCCCCTGTGGCAGTACGAGCGTCGAAGATTACTTTTCTTTTGTGCGGTGTGTGGGTAGTATGAGGGTATGTCGTACATATGTGTGCAGTTTCGACGCAGCTCGCGCGACACTGAACTCACATTTCTACCCAATAATTTTGCAATTTTTCTGTAACTGTAACCTTTTTTGTAAAATTCCCGTAGACAACAGCGTTCTTCTATGGTAAAATGGGTATAGCTCATATTGTTCTCCTTGTTGTTTTGGTGTGTGGTAACTTCATTATAACACAGGATTCAATATGAGTGTTCTTTTTTCTTAAAAGTGTTGCACTTAATAGTATAATTCACCTGCAGTATAAAAAGAGCAGTTCTTTTCAGAACTGCTCTATGGGTATAGCGGTCAAATTGACAACTTGATTAATTATACTGATTTTTTCAAAAAATACTCAATTGCATTTTTTTACTTATCGTTTCCAAAATCTTTTTTCCTGCAACGCTATTTCCCTTTTCGTCCAAGGCAGGAGAAAACACACCAATCCCCATACGAAAAGGCACAACAGCCATAATACCACCACCAA
>JAZLAO010000145.1:0-2333 GCA_045613205.1 Eubacteriales bacterium
GCTGAATGTTATGTATCTCTGGTTGCCTGCAATTTTCTGTGGTTTGGTTACTTTCTTGCTCACAAAGCTTAATGTAGAAAAAGCAAATGAAAAGCTTCGCAAAGCAAAGGATATATTAAACGTAAATGTTGATTCCACTTGCGACAATGCATAAGGAGGCACCAATGAAAGAATTTGAAAAATTTGATCGGATTGGAACTACTCCGCATAGAAGCTACTATATTCCTTTTGCTGAAAAGGATACTGTTCGTACAAAACATGGCATTTTAGACCGCACCTCAAGTTCAAGATTTACATCTCTTGATGGTGTATGGCAGATTAAGCAGCTTGATCACGTAGAGGATTTTGATGTAAACGAAATGCTGGGTGAATCCAGTCCGGTTCCTGCCTGTGTGCAGATGCACGGATACGACCATATTCAGTACCTTAATATCCGCTATCCTTTCCCGGTTATGCTTCCGCATCTTCCTTACGAAAATCCTTGCTGGCACTATCGTCGAACATTAAACATTAAGAAGAAAAAGGGCGAAAGATACTACATTAATTTTGAAGGTGTAGATAGTGCTTTCTACCTATATATTAACGGCGAGTTTAAGGGCTATTCTCAAATCTCGCATGCAACAAGCGAGTTTGATATCACCGACCTTGCCGTAAATGGTGAAAATACCATTGACGTTCTCGTTCTTAAGTGGTGTATCTCCACTTATCTTGAGTGCCAGGATAAGTTCCGTTTCTCCGGTATTTTCAGAAACGTATATATGTTAACTCGTCCTGAAGGACACATTACTGATTACAAAATCGAAACAACTATCAACGATAACGATGGTAAATTGACTTTTATTAACGAAAGTAATGTTGATATTAAGATCGTATTAGAAGCAAATAGCGTGATCGTTCCTGCCAAGATGAAGGCCGAAATGGTTGTTTCTGATGTGAGACTGTGGACAGCAGAGGAACCCAATCTTTATACTCTTGAATTATATGCGAATGGTGAAAAAATCATTGAGAGCATCGGATTTCGCACCGTCACAATTGATGGTAAGGTATTTAAAATCAATGGTAAGCCGGTAAAACTCAAAGGTGTTAATCGCCACGATTTCCATTGTGAAACTGCGGCTACTGTTAGTCTTGAAGATTTGGCAAAAGACGTGCATTTGATGAAAGAACTTAATGTCAATGCCGTTCGCACCTCGCATTATCCTAACAGCCCTGAGTTTTATATGCTTTGTGATAAGTTTGGCCTTTACGTTATGGATGAAGCGGATCTTGAAATGCATGGTGCTTGCTCTCGTGATGGTCGTTATGATATTCCGCTTTGGGAAGAATATGCTGAAAACGACTTTTTTACGCCCGGCATTACCGACAGACATGTTGCTCTCGTAGAACGTGACAAGAATCGCCCGAGCGTTATCATTTGGTCTCTTGGCAATGAAAGTTCTTTTGGAAAAGCTTTCTTCAAAGGTGCTAATTACATTAAAAACAGAGATAAGACAAGACCCGTACATTACGAAGGTTTGCAAAATGCAGATCCTAAATACTACTATACCGAACTTGTAGATATGGTTAGTATGATGTATCCGAGCTTTGATAAAATTCGCACCGATGTTCTTGAAAACAAAAAGGAAAACCGTCCTTTTGTTCTCTGCGAATATACTCATGCTATGGGTAACAGTTGTGGTGATATCGCTGAGTATTGGGATATGATTTACAACAATGAGCAAATGATGGGTGCTTTCGTTTGGGAATGGGCCGACCACGGTATTAAGACTGATGAAGGCTTTCTATACGGCGGTGACTTTAAAGAGCCCGAGCACGACGGTAACTTCTGTGCAGACGGTCTTTTGACACCTGATAGAAAACTTAAGTCCAATGCTCTTGAAATGATGGCAGTTTATGGTGGTAAAACTAAGTCCGAAGTTTGCTCGGTAGACATCCCACCCAGTACTTATAAATTCTCATCAGGTATTGCCATTGAAGTAAATGATCACACCGGCGAGATTACCTCTATCAAGGCTGATGGCAATGAGATTTTGCGCACACCGATTCACTTCAATATCACTCGTTATACCGATAACGACCGTGACCTTGTTCCGCATTGGATTGGCAGATGCCATCTCGAAGCTTGCAAGCCTCATATTTTTGAGTGCGAAAAGACCGATAACGGTTATAAATTCAAAGGCTGTTTGGCTGCAAACTGCTTAATGCCTGCTGCTGAATTTGAGCTTTGTTATGAAGTGACCGGTAATGTTCTTACCGCTACGATTGCCTATAAGCTTGCCGATTACATTGAGCGTTTCCCGCGCTTTGGTATCGAGTTCGCTGTTGATAAGGCA
>JAZLAO010000146.1:0-4029 GCA_045613205.1 Eubacteriales bacterium
GCTCATGCAAGAAATAGATGCAGAGGGCATTTCGTTTGGCAAACAGGAGCTCAAGCTGCCCGCTAACAAGAAAAGCACGGATAATTACGAGGAAGCGTTGAAGATAACGAGAATTCATGCCGAGGGTAAACATCATGAACTCCCTTACGACGGCATGGCGCTCGTTACGTTTCTTGCAAATGCGTCGAGAATAGTGCGAATGAAGACTGCCCCGGACTTCTTTAATTACAGCTTATTTGCAATAACGCTTGGCGATTTTGCTTTTCTCGGACTTCCGGGCGAACTTTTTACAGGGCTTGGCGATAAAATACGCGAGGTATCACCTTACGATGATTTAATGCTTTGCGCGATAACAAACGTAAGAAGTACGTATTTTCTTACTGACAAGGCGCATATGGAGGGCGGTTATGAGGCTGTCACAAGTAACGTCGGTGTTGGTGCGGAAGCCATTATGGCAGATGGGGCGAAGACTCTCCTTGAGAAAATGAAAAAGCGATAAAAGCAAAAACATATGGCACGGCTAGGCAAGAGTGAATAATCCGAACACGCTCTGAATCCCTGTTTTCCAGAGCTTTCGGCGCTTATCTCTCTTGCCTAACTGAGAAGGAGGGCGAAAAATGGCATTTCACGCTTGTATGATGCGCGCAGTACTCACAGAGTATAAAAGAGAGTTTGCGGATGCTAAAATTGAAAAGGTGCTTCAACCGAGAAACGATGAGATAGACCTTGTTATACATTCAGGAAAAAAGTCAGGACGTCTTGTGTTTAACGTCGGTCCAAACGCCCCCCGACTTCAGCTTACCGACATAGCTAAGGAAAATCCTTTAAAAGCACCGATGTTCTGCATGTTTCTGCGCAAGCATCTGACGGGCGGAAGAATAGTAGAGGTTGCACAACCCGGCTTTGACAGAATAGCAGAGTTTAAGATTTCCTGCTATGACGAAATGGGTTTTCCCACGGTTAAAAAGCTTGTGTGCGAGATAATGGGAAAGTATGCAAAT
Source organism: Eubacteriales bacterium (assembly GCA_045613205.1). Taxonomy (GTDB): domain Bacteria; phylum Bacillota; class Clostridia; order Oscillospirales; family CAG-272; genus UBA1740. The sequence continues at coordinate 1,002 of JAZLAO010000146.1, forward strand.
CTTATTGTGCTTGACGGTGAGGATAAGATAGTTACTGCCCTCAAAATAGTAGATTTTTCGGCAAGTACGGTGCGTCAGGTCTTGCCGGGACTCAGGTATAAAGTACCTGAAAAGCCGGAGAAGCTCGACCCTACTGTGATAAACAGGGCGTTGTTTTTTGAAAAGCTTGCGTCTTTTTCTCCCGAACGCACGGGCGAGAAATTTATCACTTCAACCTATTCGGGAATCGCAACGCAGATAGCACACGAGCTTGTTTACAGAGCTACGGGCAGAATAGACGTGCCGCTTCTTGAAATTGACGGTGAGAAATTCTTTGACGTAATATCATCGTGGCAAACGCTTCTTGCCACCGAAAATTATTCTCCTACAGTTGCCTGTGATAAAAGCGGAAAGCCCATTGATTACTCCTATATGGATATAACCTATCTCGGTGGAGCTGAAACGCTGAAATTCGATAGCCTCCGCGAGCTTTTTGATATGTACTTCGCTGAGCGCGACAGGCTTGAGCGTATTCATCAAAGGGCGCACGACCTTATAACTCTGCTCTCAAATGCTGTCGCCCGCACCGAAAGGAAGCTTGCAATACAGCGCGAGTCCCTTATCGATAGTGAAAAGGGCGAGGAATACAAAAAATACGGCGACCTTATCACAGCTAATATATACCGCCTTGAACGCGGAATGGAGTCCTTTGTTGCAGTTGATTATTACGACGAGAAATGCCCCGAAATTGAGATAAAGCTTGATGCGCGTCTTGACCCATCGAAAAACGCACAGAAAATGTACAAGCTTTATAACAAATGCAAGACAGCAAAAGAAGTTCTGACCGAGCAGATAGCCATATGGGAAAAGGAGCTTGTTTATCTTGAAAGCGTAAGGTCCTTTCTTGACAGGGCGGAGAGCGAGCAGGACCTTATCGACATACGCGATGAGCTTTACCGCTCAGGATATGCGTCTAAAATGCGCGGATACAAGCCGCAGAAGAATATAAAGCTTCGCCCTATGCAGTATAAGACGAGCGGCGGTTATCCCTTGCTTGTCGGAAGAAACAATCTGCAGAATGACGAGCTTACCTTCCGTATAGCTGAAAAAGAGGATATATGGTTTCACGTTAAGGATATACCCGGCTCCCACGTTATAATGGTTACAGCAGGGGAAGAGCCCGACGAGCGCGATTATACCGAAGCTGCCGAGCTTGCCGCATATTATTCAAAGGCGACGGGCGATCTCGTCGCAGTCGACTATACCAAGGTGAAAAACATAAAGAAACCGCAGGGTGCAAAACCCGGTTACGTTATATATAAGACAAATTTCACAGCATACGTACGTCCGAAGTGCGATTTGGAGGCAAACTAATGGTAGATTTGATAGAGCTTCATAAGCATTTTATATTACAGCATCTTTCCGCAGGTGAGGTCGCGGTTGATTTCACTATGGGAAACGGGAACGACACACTTTTTCTTTCTAAAACCGTTGGCAAGGATGGCAGAGTATATGCTTTTGATATACAAGAAGAGGCACTCGCATCTACACGCGCTCACCTCATAGAAAACGGTGCGCCCGACAATTGCACGCTCATATGCGCATCGCATCACAGAGTGCGCGAGTTTGTAAAAGAGCCCATAAAAGCGGGGATGTTTAACCTCGGATATCTTCCTCGCAGCGGAAAGAAGGGGGTAACGACGATGCGCGAAACTACGATGCCCGCGGTCGAGGCAGCGATAGATATGCTTCTCCCGGATGGCGTTCTCATAATAGCAATATACCCCGGTCACGAGGAGGGGGAGCTTGAGGGCGATATGCTTCGGGAATATTTCAAAACCACGAGCCGTTTTAAGATTTGCCCGTCGGAGTTTCACATACTGAATTCACCGACCTCGCCTTATTTTTTCCTTGTTGAAAAGAGCGCCAGGGCGCAAATGCCGGTAATGAATTGAAAAATTACCAAAAATATTTCGAAAAACTATTTACTTTTTACAAAGTATATGATATAATACAGAATGGCCTATGCCGCAGTATTGTGTATGGCCTTGCTCCGTTTGGATAAAATTCCTTGCGTGGCTTGCGCTTTTCACCCGCACTATACCGGGGCACAGGAGAAAAATATTAAGAAAGGTGAAGAAAAAATGATTTCTAAGGAAACAAAAACCGCCATCATTGAAGAGTACAAAATCAATGAGAGAGACACCGGTTCTCCCGAGGTTCAGGTTGCTATTCTTACCGACAGAATCAACAGCCTTACCGAGCATATGAAGAAGAACCCTAAGGATTTCCACTCTCAGAGAGGACTTTCCAAGATGGTTGGTCACAGAAAGCAGCTCCTTAACTACCTTGCAAAGAAGGATATCGAAAGATACAGAGCAGTAATTAAGAAGCTCGGTCTCAGAAAGTAATATACTTTCGACAAAAACGGGAACGGAGCTTATTCGTTCCCGTTTTCCACAAGAAAAGAAAACAAACAAGGAGGACGGAAGTAGCAGTTAAATATGCGTTTGAAGTCAAGCGTGTATCTAAGTGCTATGTTCGACCTCCACAAAAAAGAAAAGGAGAAAAAACATGGTAGAAAATTTCAAAAAGTTTGATAACTACAAGGTTTACAAGTACGAGCTTGCAGGCAGACCTCTTGTAGTTGAAACCGGTAAGGTTGCAGGCCTCGCGAACGGCTCCGTAATGATTAAGTACGGTGAAACCACCGTTCTTGCCTGCGCAACCGCGTCAGCAGCTCCCAGAGAGGGAATTGATTTCCTTCCTCTTTCGGTTGATTACGACGAAAAAATGTATGCAGTAGGAAAGATTCCCGGTGGCTTCCTTAAGAGAGAGCGTATGCCCTGCGAAAAGGCGGTTCTTGCAGGACGCGTTATCGACCGTCCCATCCGTCCCCTTTTCCCGAAGGATCTTCGTAACGACGTATCTCTTCTTCTCACGATCATGTCGGTTGACCCCGATTGCTCACCCGAAATCACCGCAATGATAGGCGCGTCTATCGCCCTTTCTATTTCTGACATTCCGTGGAACGGACCTATCGGCGGCG
>JAZLAO010000147.1:0-32916 GCA_045613205.1 Eubacteriales bacterium
CAAGTCCGGAGAGGTCAACGAAATCTCCGATCCAATTCATAGACAAGAACATATTAAGTTAAACCTCCTTATATAGACTTAAACTGAGAGAGCGCCTTAAGGTTTCCGCTGTTGAAATCACGGATATCCTTTACACCGTATCTCATCATTGCGAGTCTTGTAAGACCGAGACCGAAAGCAAAGCCCGAGTATTTTTCGATATCTATTCCGCCCTCGGAGAGAACGTTCGGGTGAATCATACCGCAGGGGCAAAGCTCAAGCCAACCCGAGTTTTTGCAGGAAGGACAGCCGTCACCGCCGCATATCTCGCAGTTGATATCAAGCTCAAAGCCGGGCTCGACAAACGGGAAGAATCCCGGACGAAGCCTTACCTTAACGTCGCGCTTGAACACCTCGGAAAGCATAGTCTTCATAAAGTAAATAAGGTTTGAGATTGAGATATTTTCGTCAATCATCATACCCTCCATCTGAAAGAAGGTGTTTTCGTGGCAGGCGTCGGTAGACTCGTTTCTGAAGCATCTGCCGGGGAATATTGCGCGCAGGGGCGCACCGTATTTTTTCATAATTGCATTCTGCGCCGCTGAGGTATGCGTCTTAAGAAGCTGACCGTTGTCAAGATAGTAGGTATCCTGCATATCGCGCGCAGGGTGATGCTTCGGGATATTAAGCGCCTCAAAGCACTGATAGTCGTCAACTATCTCGGCATAGTTCTCTATTGTAAAGCCCATGCTCTCGAACACCGCCTCAACCTCACGCGTTGCAAGGGTTATGGGGTGATATGAGCCGAGCTCGCGCTCGTAAACAAGCGAGGGGTTGTACTTCTTTGCTCCGCGCACCTGCGCCTCTATTGCGGCGCGGCGGAGAGTTTCCTCTGCCTCGGCAATTGCCGACTCAACCTCATTTTTAAAGGTATTGATAAGCTGACCTGCGGTCTTTTTATCCTCCACGTCGCGAAGTCCCTTCATAAGCTCCGCAACCGCGCCCTTTTTGCCAAGGAAATTTACCCTGAGAGCCTCAAGCGCCTCTGCATTTACTGCCGCGGCAAGCTCCTCATCAAAACGAGCTTTAAGCTCGATAATCTTTTCTTTCATTTTTGAAAGTCCTTTCCGTATGTAAATACGTATCTATTATACTAACCTAATAATTATAAACTAAATATACGAGTTTGTCAATGATTTCTAATAAATGAAATGACTTTTTCGGGCAAAATCGCGGACAGCTCTCCCCCCTCCTCAATAAGCCTGCGCGCTTTGGTCGAGCTGATGTCCGAAAAGGCAGAGCCGCATTTCCAAAGCTCCGTTTCGTACCCGCCGTGTTCGAAATTAAATTCAGCCTGTCGCCTCTCGTATTCGAGGTCGCCCTCATTCCTGTATCCCTTGATTATTTTATCAATTCCCCGCTCTCGCATATAGTCGACCACGTAGCCGTCAGACGAGCCGACCGTGACGTTTTTAATATCCTCGGTCGCAAGCTCTATCATTTTAACTCTGTCGCCTTTCGAAAACATGTATTCTTTGTCGGGGTTTATGAAAACGGTGACGAAAACCTCGTCAAATTTTTTCGCTGCCCGTTTGATAATTTCAAGATGCCCGAGGGTTATCGGGTCGTAGCTTCCCGGCAGTATAACCCTCATCACTCGCGCCCTCTGTAAAGAAGTATGTTAACAAATGTTTTTTTGCCGTAGTGAGTGGATTTTATAACCTCAAAATCCGAAAATGCCAAAACGTCTATCTCCTCAGTTCCCGACTCAAGAACGACTATTGCGCCGCCCTCAAGAAGCTCGGCTTCGGTAAGCCTTGTAAGCGCATCGGCACAGCACTCCATTGAATATGGCGGGTCGATAAAAACGAGGTCGTACCTATCCCTGCCCGACGCTTTTCTGATATAATTGCGCCAGTCGCTGACTATATAACGGCACTCGTCGAAAAATCCGGTGGCTTTCGCGTTTCGCTTTACGACGTCCATTGCCTCTCTTGCCGAGTCGACGAAGCTTGTCGAAGCCGCACCGCGCGAGAGCGCTTCAAGTCCGAGCTGACCCGAGCCTGCAAAAAGGTCGAGAACGCGCCTGTTTTCTATATCGAACTGTATTGAGGAAAATACCGCCTCCTTGATTCGCTCAGAGGTCGGACGTGTTGCCTCGCCCTCGAGTGTTTCTATCTTTTTTCCTTTTGCTTTTCCTGTGATAATTCTTAACACGGGTCGCTATCTCCTTTTTATTTATCAGCTTTATGGTAATATTCGTATATATTTTCAGCATCTTTTGGGGATATACCCTTGATGCCCGAAAGCTCCTTTACTGACGAGGCTCGTATCTTCGCAAGCGGCATTGCCGAGAGCAGAATTTTCGCCTTTTTCGGCCCTATTCCTTGGATTTTTTCAAGAGTCGAATGAGTCATCGTTTTTATCTTTGCGCCCTGGGAATTCTTTACGGCAAAGCGATGCGCCTCCTCCTGTATATTGTAAACAAAAGAGTACACACCCATCTCGTTTGCTATTGAAATTTCCATCTCCCCGTCGGTTATGGCGCGCGTTTTATGGTAATCGTCCTTGACCATTCCGAAAAGCGGAATTTCGACACCTCTCTCCTCCATAAGAGCCCTAACGACGTTCACGTGTCCGACTCCGCCGTCGAGCAAAATGAGGTCGGGGCTTTCACCAAGAGAGAGGCTTCCGTCGCCTATATGCGAAATTCGCCTGCCAAGCACCTCGCGCATTGAGCCGTAGTCGTCGGCGCCGTCGGTGGTTTTTACGGTAAATACGCGGTAGTCACTCTTTTTCATCTTACCACCCGAGTACACTACCATCGAGGCGGTTATATTTTCGTTTCCGATGTTGGAAATATCGTACGCTTCTATTCTTTTCGGCACTTCCGAGAGCCCGAGAAGCTCGGTGAGCCGCTTTAGGTTTTTGTCCTCGCGCTCTCCCTCAAGCCTATACTGCCTTGCCGATTCCTTCGCATTTTCAAGCGCCATATCGCAAAGCGCTCTGCCGTCACCCCTCTCGGGGATTCTTACCGACACCTTATATTTGGTGTTGAGCGAAAGATATTCCGAAAGAAGCTCTGTATCCTCCTCGGTGAGAGGAAAATCAAGCATTACCTCGCGCGGAATATTTCCCGAGCTGTCGTAATAATCGGCAATAAGGGATATAGCATCGTCGGGGCTTGTGAGGTCGTTTACCGATAGGATAAACTCGTTTTTGTTGACGAGCGCGCCCGAGCGGATTGACAGCATGGCAAGAACTCCCTCGGTTTCCGAGGTATAGATTGCAAAAACGTCGCGGTTGACCTTGGCATCTGCAACCACCTTTTGTTTTTCCGAGAGGCGCTCAAGCGAAAATATACTGTCGCGGATTGCCGCGGCACGCTCAAACTCCATATTTTCAGCCGCCTCGGTCATCTCTGCCGTAAGCTGCATTTTTGTTTCCTTTATATTTCCATCAAGCACCCATTCAGCGCATTTGACGAGCGAGCGGTATTCTACAGATGAAACCTTACCCGCGCAGGGAGCAATACATCTGCCCATATCGCGATATATACAGGGCCTGTCCTTACCGATGTCCTTCGGGAAGCTTCGCTTGCAGGTGGCAAGGGTGAAAATCCTCATAACCGTGTCGAGTGCAGTATGCGCGCTCGCAGAGCTCTGGTACGGCCCAAAATATTTCGCCCTGTCACTCTTTCGCTCGCGGGTTACGAAAAGCTTCGGATATTCCTCATTCGTTACCTTGATATACGGATATGACTTTGCATCCTTGAGCTTTATATTGTACTTTGGCGAGTGCTTTTTGATAAGCACGTTTTCAAGGGTAAGCGCCTCAATTTCGGTTTTGCACACTATATAGTCAAAATCTCTGACGAGGCTGACCATTTTCGCTGTTTTATAGCTGTGGCTTTGCCCTGTAAAATATGAGCTTACGCGGTTTTTCAGTTTTTTCGACTTTCCGACGTATATAACTCCACCGTCCGAGTTTTTCATTATATAAACTCCGGGCTGCATAGGCAAAGAATTCGCCTTGTCGCGCAGTCTTTCAATTACGGTCACAAAAGCACCCCCATGAATAGTGAATAGGTAATAGTGAAGAGTGAGTGGTGAATAATAAAAGAGCCACCGCAAGAAGCAAAACCTGCGACAGCTCTTTTAATATATCCTCTAATCCGGATTACACCCTCAGCAGCCGCCGTGGGTACGTCAGCAATTAACAAATCCGCTGTCAACGAGAGCCACAAGACCTTCAATAGCAGCCGCTTCGTCATTTCCGTCGGCAATAAGAGTTATCGTCGTACCCTCTACAATGCCGAGAGAGAGAACGCCAAGCAGACTCTTTGCATTAACTCTGCAATCTTCCTTCTCAACCCAAATCGAGCTTTTAAAGGAATTTGCCTTCTGGATAAAGAAGGTTGCAGGTCTTGCATGAAGGCCCACGCTGTTTTTTATCGTAACGTCACGAGAAATCATCAGAATTATCTCCTTAGAACTTTATCATTACAAGTATAACAAATATTTATATAAAAATCAATACTTTTTTTGAAAATTAAAATCTTACCGACTGAAAAATTTAACCCTGCCTGTTTACGCTGACGTCAAGAGCGCTGGAATCCGAGCTGCGCGAATCACCGTAATAACCGAGAAGGTCGTCATTTTCACGTTTTGCAGTTCGCAATGAGGCGGTCGAAAGAGCGAAAACGAGGAAAAATATGTAGGCAACCGTAATATCGGCAAAGACGTTTTCAAACGCACCGTAGACAAAGAGAGCAATGAGTGCCACAGCAGTCATATCGGCAACCGAAGCAATTCCCGAGTTGCGAACGTAAAGTCTAAAATAAGAGAGATGGCCAAGGCGTATTATCAGTGCAAAAGCCAAAAGTGCAAGCGCTATCACACCAAGCTCAAGTCCAACGCCGAGAAGCGCATTGTAATCTGCCATAGACCCCGTTTTGAAATCAATGCCGAACCAAATGTTTTCCTTGAGGAGAGAAAAGCCTTCTCCGTACTCCAAAAGTCTGTCGGAAAATATGGGATAAAGTCCCGCGGAATCGTAGAGCGTGTCAAGAAAATCGCTCGGCAAGAGGAAAAAGAAGTGCGGAATTACCACAAGAAGCAAAAGCACTGCGATGGGGATTTTACGCGACCTTATGACAGCGTATGCAAGCATCGCAAAAAATACCGCTATTAGAGCTCCCGGCTGCATAACGAGACCGAGAACTGCTATCTGAAGGAAAAATATCAGAGTAAAAATTCCTTTTCCCACAAGTCCCTTTCTTTCAACAACGCAAACCAGCGTAAGTATTGAAGATACGAGAAAAAATGCTGCAAGCGCTGAGGGAGAGGTGAAGAATGCAGAGATTCCGGGAGTGGAATATTTCGGCACTGCAAAAGAGGTTTTGGGGTGTTCAACCACAAACTCTATAATGGATATTACGGTTATGGGAGCAGCAGAAACCGCCACTGCGTTTATTACCGAATCGGCAAGTCTTCTGTTGATTACTATATTGCTTATCGGGAAATATGCCATAACCAAGGAAACTGCGACAAGAGAATTCTTAAGGGTTGTTCCTCCATAACCGCTGATACCTCCGATAAGCGCGACAAGAATCACTGCAGCCGCAATGACAGTGTATACGTCAAATGAAAACGACCTTTTTCCTATCACGACCTTCATTGCATAAGAGATGAAGGTGATAAGTGAAAGCGAACACAAAAGAAGTGTTGAATTTTCAAAAAGCGGAAGATACGGAAGAAGAACTACCGACAAAATCATTGAAAACTCGGGCGAGGTAAAAGCTATAAATGCCAATACCAGAATAAACATCCCGAGCAGCACCCATTCTACAGACAGAATATAGCCGAGAGCTGCGGGAATGAAGCCCAAAAACACTGCCAAAAGCGGCGGGATTGATTTATGCTCTATATTTTTGTGCATACGCTTTATCGACAGAAATTCAAAAAACAGCCTGTCCGTAATGGCAAAATCCTGAGCCGCTATACATATGGGCTTTGAGAAAATTAAAAGCGGTATTGCTATAATTACCACGAGCGCGCACAAAAGAAGAGTATGAAGAGGTACTTCGGGACTCGACTTGAAATAATACTCGCCAAGATGTAAAAGCAAGCTCAAAAATCCGAAAGACATAAGGAAGCAGCCGTAAGCTCGGGTAGTAGTATAAGAGAGGCATCTGCCGATGAAATTTAAAAATCTTGCCGCACCGCCTCGCAGAAGCCGCATAGTTCCGACCGTGCCGACACTGCTTATCTCACGGGTTGAAAAAAGCTTTTCGTTTAAGCCGAGAAATATTGATTTCATTTGTGCCTCCTTTATTTTTTTCTTTTTCCTTTCGGCGCCAAAGCCTCGGTAAATTCAGGGTGGCGCGCAAGCAGGTCAGGCCGTCTCTCAGCCGTTATCTTTACTGCTTCAGCCAGCCGCCACATATCTATTTTTTTGTGGTCACCCGACAAAAGAATCTCGGGAACCTCGCGGTCTAAAAAGACACGGGGCTTGGTATACTGGGGATATTCAAGTATTCCCGAGGCTACCGATTCCCCCTCATAGCACTCACTTGAAGCGAGAACTCCGTCTTTAAGGCGCGACACCGCATCAATTACTATACAAGCAGGTATCTCTCCCCCGGTAACGACGTAGTCACCGATGGAAATTTCATCATCTACTATCTCGTCTATTACGCGCTGGTCAACTCCCTCGTAATGACCGCAGAGAAAGATAATATTATCGTATTCCGAAAGCTCCCTTGCAACGTCGTGAGTAAAAAGTCTGCCTTTGGGCGTCATATATACGACACGGGTGGAAGCTTCGGGTGCGATGCTTTTCTTTACGTCAAGAAAGCAATCGTATATAGGCTGACAGGTCATAACCATTCCGACACCGCCCCCAAAGGGTGTATCGTCAGTCTTCCTGTGCCTGTCCTTTGAATAGTCGCGAATATTATGAGCGTGTACCTCTATTATTCCGGACTTTGCGGCACGTCCTATTATACTTTCCCCGAGCACGTTCATTACCATATCGGGAAATAGCGTCATTACGTCAAATCTCATTTTTCGCTGAAGAATCCCGGTATAACGCGCACAAGCATTCCGCGCTCGGTATCTATCTCCTTTATAAAATCTCCGACTCCGGGCAAAATCACCTCTCCCGTCTCGGTCCTCACGGTATAAAGCTTGCCTTGAACACCGTCGTTCACCTCGGAAAGCTCACCGTAAACCCTACCCGTGTCAATATCTATGACGGGCAGGCCTATCATATCGGCTACAAGCACCGTTCCTTTTTTTAGAGGTATGTCGTCTCGGTGCAGGTACAGTATTCTGTTTTTCTCTGCCTGCGCTTCTTCTCTTGAGCCGATACCGTCAAGAGTCAAAAGCACAAATCTCGAGCCAACGGACGCTGCCGTGACCTTCATTTCTCTGTATTCTCCGTCCTTATCTAAAAAGAATACGCGCTTTTGTGAGGCAAGCACCTGCGGTGTGTCACACCAGTGCTCAACCTTTAATGCACCGCGTACCCCGTGTGCAGAGCACACCTTTCCACATTCTAAATACTGTTTTTTCATATTATGTATTCTAGCACATACAGCGAGAATTGTCAATCGGTTTTCGCGTCGTGCTTTACCCTCTTTCTTCTGAAATATTCCGTAAGAATGCTTCGGGTCTCTTCCCCGAGAACTCCTCCCATAACCTCGGGCGTGTGGTTAAGAGGAATTTTAGCAAGGTCAAGCGCTGAGCCGAATGCACCGAATCTTATATCACGGGTGCCGTAGACAACCCTAGGTATCCTTGCGTTTATTATTGCTCCCGCGCACATAGCGCACGGCTCCATAGTGACGTACAGGGTAACTCCCGGAAGCCGCCAGCCCCCCATTACGCGACACGCCTCCTCTATTGCGAGAAGCTCAGCGTGGTGAGTTGCGCATTTCGTGCTCTCCCTCGTGTTATACGCCTCGGCTATTATTTCACCGTTAAGAACTACGAGCGCGCCGACGGGCACCTCGTCTATTTCCTCTGCGCGTCTTGCAAGCTCAATAGCTCTCTTCATGTAAAATTCGTCGGTCTGCATTGCTCTACCGCCTTTCGCCTTTATCAAAAGCACCCAATATCTTGGCTCTGTATTTATCTCTCATAAAGAAAATCGGTATTATAGAAAGAATTGCGGCGCTTACTAAAACTATAATGTACACTCTGCCGAAATTCCCCTCGTTTCCGTATCTCAACCAGAATATCGATGCAAGATTATTTACAAAATGAATTGTGAATGACGGAATAACACTGTCGAAAGCAATATCAAGCACGGCAAATACAACTCCGGCAATAAAGGCGTACGGAATCTGATACGGATTGCAGTGCGCGAGCGCGAAAAGCAATGCCGAAAGCAATACTGCCTCCCGCTTCGAGTGCGGTGCAAGATATGCAAGCGGAATATATCTGAAAAGTGTCTCCTCAAAGACAGCAGTCAAAAAAGCGTGCGTGAATATTACCCAAACGACGTTACCGGATACGTCGGTTGTGCTGCCGCCTCCAAAATGCGACAAAAGAAGAGATGTCAGCCAGGAAACAAAAAATATCAACGCAAGCGTTGGCGCGACCAAAGGAAGAGTCAGGCGGAGATTACCGCGGCTTATATTAAGCTTTACCGGATAAAATTCCACTCCTCCCCTTTTTGCCGCAGCAAAAGCCAAAGCTATGGGAAAGGCGAAAGCGAGATAATAAAATACAGTTCCCAAAATTCCGCCGAAGACACCCGACACGGAAAGGAATAAAACAAAGAGTAAATCAAAAAAAACAATATACGCAAGCGACTTTTTCATACAAGATAATCCAAATCAACCAAGGAAAAGCGAAGCTTTCCTTTTATTATATCCGCTTCCTCAAGGCATACTCTCACTCTATCGCCAAGGCGAATAGTCAAATCCCGTGAGCGAAGCATAATGTTTTTTTCATCATAGATAAACACACCGGGAAGCTCGCTTATCGGCACGAGCCCCTCCACCGTGTTAGGAAGCTCGGCAAAGAAGCCGAATGAGGTTACCGAATTTACCGTAGCATCAAATTCTTCGCCAAGGAATCTTTCCATATATATAACCTTATAAAGATTCTCAATTCTCCTCTCGGCAGTCAGCGCGCGGAGCTCGGCATCGGTTGCTGCCGCTGCCGCTCTTCTCGCATATCCCGAATAGATTTCTGCGCGGCGCCCCTCGAAGAGCACCCTGTGAATTATTCTGTGAGTGGCAAGGTCGGAAAGACGCCTTATCGGAGAGGTGAAATGGCAGTAGCATTCAATGCCAAGACCAAAGTGCGAGCTCTTTTTTTCGGAATACACCGCCTTCGCCATCGAGCGAAGCATACTGTAAGATATGGGAGCTATCAGTCCTCGCTCCTCGGCTTTGGATAAAAGGGAAGCAAAATCCCGTGAGGTCGATTTTTCGCGCGATACCGCGGTTGTATCAAATCCGAGATTATGCGCAAAATTCAGAAAATCCGAAAGCTTTTCACAAGGCGGCTCTTCGTGAACTCTGTATACACAGGGGATTTTCTCTTCGGTGAGGTATGAGGCAACCGCCTCGTTTGCCGTCAGCATAAACTGCTCTATCATTTTTTCGGCATCACCCCGTTCACGTTTGATAACGTCACACGGTATGCCATTTTCGTCAAGAACTACCTCTGCTTCGCCAACTTCAAGCTCGAGCGCCCCCCGTCTCTCGCTTTTCTTTTTTAAAACGAGATAGAGCTCGTGCATTTTTTTGAGAGTCGGCATTACCTCTTTATATTTTTTAAGAAGCTCGGTTTCCGCTGTACCGAGAAATATTCTGTTTACCTCGCTGTATACTCCTCTCACACGGCTTTTTATAATAGTAGGAATAAGCTTCAGCGAATCTATTTCGCCCTCTGAGGTGAGATTTATAATGGCGCTCAGTGCGTATTTTTCTTCACCCGCATTCAATGAGCACGCACCGTTAGAGAGCGATTTTGGAAGCATCGGAACTACTTTATCCGTGAAATAAACACTCGTTCCCCTCGCCATAACCGCGCGGTCAAGATGGGTGCGCTCCTTTACGTAATGAGATACGTCGGCTATATGGACACCAAGCTGCCACGCACCGCCCGGAAGTCTGCGAAGCGACACTGCGTCATCAAGGTCCTTCGCACCTTCACCGTCTATTGTAAAAATTATATCACGCGTAAGGCGTACCCTTCCCTCGTCACTTATCGGCATAGATGCGAAAAACTCAGCCTCTGCGAGTGCCTCGGGTGTAAAGTCAATCGGAATTTCACATTCAGAGAGAATTGCCTCGTAATTCGCTTGTTTCGAATAGGCATCGCCAAAATTGCGAACAACGTCAGCCTCGGTCTGATATCCCGCGGACCTATCGAGTAAAACCTCGACCTTGTCACCGGGCTTTGCGCCCATAAGCTCGCGCACCACCGGACGAAATGTTATTTTCGAGTCATCGGGAATAACGGTATACCTTGAATATCTGCGTTTTTTATTTCTGTAACCGTACGAGTCCTCCGAGAGAGTTCCTATGACCGTACGTCTGCCGTATTCGAGGATTTTTTTAACACGCCCTTCGGTCTTTTCCTCACCAAAGCGGTTAGTATAAGTGTGATAGATTATTTCAACGAGGTCACCGTCAATAGCCGCGCCCGTCTTATCCTCGGGAATAAAAATATCGCGCCCATCCGATTCCAGAGGTGTAACGAATCCAAATCCGCTTTTAGATGACGAGAAAACGCCTCTGGCACTCACTTCGTCGCGTCTCGCCTTATCGCTCACACGTCCGCGTCTTCCCGAATCATAAGAATAGGAAATTTTCAGAGCATCAGTGCCTACTCCCGTCTCACGAACAGCGCGCAAAAGCTCGTCCCTTGCTCTCTCTTTTGATTTGCGCTTGTGAGTATTCCTTTTTGAAAACTTCGAAAGCGCTTTTTTAGTTCTGTTATTCTTCATGTTTTTCTCCTCACTGTGACGTAAGATTAGTTTTTACGCCACGCGCTTTCTCATACTCGAAATATTCAGACTAAAAACGTAGGGCGTCACTCCGTGCTACCATCCGGCGCACGTAGGTACGCCCTACGTTATACTGATTTCTATGTTATTATCAGCTGAAAATATCGTAATCGATAAGATCCTTCCATCCTTCAGGGTCGCCTGCGCCGTTGATATAATCGGGCTGAATTACGTAAACAACCACAACCGCTACAGCGAACACAATAGCCACGATAAGAGTCCATTTGTTGAGAAGCTTTCCCGACTGCTTGGACTTATCTCTTCCGTAATAGGTGTCAGAGCCGCCGGCAATAGTTCCGGAAAGACCCTCGTCACTGGTTTTCTGAACGGTTACGGCAACAATAATAAACACTGCCGAAATAAGAAGTAATGCAAGAAGTATATATTCAAACATTTATTTTCCTCCAAGTTAGATAATGCAATGCATAATAACGCATCATAATTTATGAAGATATTCTATCACATTATTTGCGAAAAATCAATACCTTTTTGATAAATAACCTAAATTTTTATAAATTTAAAGCTCTACTATAAAGGTCAGGTGTTTTTCGTCCTCGGAATAACTGTCCGAAATTCTATGAAGCATAGCTGTCGACCGAGTATTTTCCTTCATCACTTTGGCGTAAAGCCTCGTAAGCCCTATTTTTCTTGCCGCCTCAATAATAGCGAGAGTTGCTTCACCGCCGAGCCCCTTGCCGTGAAACGAAGGCAGAAGCCTTATTGCAAATTCAGCGCCGCCCATGCCGTCAAAGGCGTATATCGTAGCCTCGCCCGCAAGGCTACCCAAAACCCTTACCGCCATAGTTACAGAAGCTCCGCGTGCAAAATCAGCATTTGCAGTTTCGAAAAAATACTCGTCACTCGGCTCTTTTACGTCCTCAGAATAGTCGTAACCCCAATATTTGTTTACATTTTTATCTCTGCAAAGTTCTGCGTAAAGCGGAACATCTTCCTTAATAAGCGCTGATAATTCGACACGCTCCCCCTTGACCTCGGGTATTTCAGAGATAAGTTCACACTCGGTTTTTATTCTGACACGGTATACCGTGCAGTCAGGGTCATCAGCATCGATATCCATATGTCTGTATCCCGCAAACTGAGAGAGCGCATATCCCGGTGTGTCTACAAATACAAGCGGTATTTCCTCGCGCATCGCGTATTCTCTTACGGCATCTATGGCTGCCCTCACGTCAGCATTCTCAGAAAGCTCGCAAGGATATACAAAAAGATACCTACCCATGTCAAAAATTCTGACGAGCAGGCAGGACTTATAAACCGACACAGCGTATTCAAGGTCGTCGCATTCTGTATCAATTCCGTATACAAGCTCGCAAAGTGCCGAAGCCGCATCCTCGTCTAAATCTTTCAGGAATGGCTTGCATATCGCATCTTGGTTTTCAGAATTAAGCTCTTTAAATGAAATCATATTCACCTCAAAAAAAGTTAAGGAGGGAGAGCTGTCAAGCTTCCCTCCGTTATATCGTCTGATTAGTAATTTTCTTTTCTTACTTCAAAGAAGCTCTGCGGATGTGCGCATACGGGGCATACTGCAGGAGCCTTGGTTCCCATTACGAGATGTCCGCAATTGCGGCATTCCCACATGGTCATTTCTGCCTTCTCAAACACCTTCTGCATCTCTACGTTGGAGAGAAGCTTGCGATATCTTTCCTCATGTGCCTTTTCAACAGCTGCTACAGCTCTGAACTGGAATGCAAGAGCCTTGAAGCCCTCTTCCTCTGCCTCTTTTGCAAAGGTGTCGTACATATCGGTCCACTCGTAATTTTCGCCCTCTGCTGCTGCGAGAAGGTTGCCGGCAGTGTCGCCAAGTCCGCCGAGTGCCTTGAACCAGAGCTTTGCGTGCTCCTTTTCGTTATCTGCAGTCTGCTGGAATATTGCAGCTATCTGCTCATAGCCTTCCTTCTTAGCAACCGATGCGAAATAAGTGTACTTGTTTCTCGCCTGAGATTCGCCTGCGAAAGCAGTCATAAGATTCTGTTCTGTTTTTGTTCCCTTAAGATCCATTTTAAAATTCTCCTTAATATATGTGTTTTGTTTTTAAAATCAATTGTCTGTCTCGGTGTGCATACACTTCTCGCAACGCCCTCTCACCTTTAATTCATAGGACTCAGGCAGTGTGCCGGTACATTCCTCAAGGATTTTTTCTATCCCGGGAACGTCAACGTCAAACACCCCACCGCACATCGTGCAAACCAAATGCCCGTGCGGTATAAATGAATTGTCATATCTGTCCGGTCCACCGTCACCGCTTATTTTGCGGATAACGCACTCCTCTTCAAGCGAGTGAAGATTATTATAAACCGTAGCGCGTGATATTGTCGGTAATTTTTGCTTTGCAAGTTCGAATAATTCTTCGGCTGTGTGATGGCACTTATCCGAGCGCAATACCTCGAGTATCACAGCTCTTTGTTTTGTCATCATGACCTCCGTTTGAAGCTTTATCTTAATTTAGGCATTCAAACTTAATTCTCTTGCCCACGGTTATATTATACACTGCTTTTTTTGCTTTGTCAATAGTTTTTTAGAATTTTTCTAATTTTTTTAGAATTATTCTAATTTTTTATCTACATACTATTATTGCCCTAATATATACCTTTAATTCAAACCGAGCGAGTCAAGCATGCATGTAAGTCGGTTTGCCTTATCCTCCGACACGTTTGCCGAAACCTTAAGCTCGTACAGCGCGCGCGAGGTATCCTTGCGGAATACAAGTCGCAGCCAGCGCTTTATTTCATAAAATGGGAGCAGCACGGGATATTTTTCGAGTCTCGGATAAATCCTTTTAAGCTTTCTGTATGGGAGAAAAATCCTTCCTATAATATAACGAAATCTTCCGCCGCGCTTCGTTTTTAGAATGGCAACGCGGTTTTCTATATTTCCGTATATTGACGCACCGAGAATATAAGCTTCCATCTCTTTGGTAATCTCAGTATGCGCACTTCCCGAAAACCATACGTCAGAGAGCTGCATAGCACCCGCGAAAAATCTTTCAAGGCCGCACTCGCGAATTAGCGATTCTGCGCTTTCTTTATCATACCCCATTTTGTTTTTTAATATCCATAGGTCAAGAAAAGGACGCACTCCGCAGCCGCCGCTCGAAAAATGCTTTGCCATATGAGCTACGTGATAGACAAGGAACATTTCGTTTGTCATAACGACTCTGTGTGCCGAGTCACCGTCGGGTATAGATTCTTCCCAAACCCTAGACAGCACAGCGCGAACACGCTCGTCATTCTCTATGAGGTCGAAATGCAGCTCGACGTGTGTATTGCTCTCCGAAAAGAAGGCAACGTCATGTGGTGTTCTGACGTCAAAGCTATAGGAAAGAGAATCCGTAAGGATAGCGGACGCTCTGTCCAAATCAGCCTCGTCAACAAAAATATCGATGTCACAGCTCGTGCGAAGCTCAGGCTTCGGGTAGTATTTTCTTATGACCGAGCCCTTAAGGGGCATATACCTGATTTTAGATTCGTCAAGTGCCGAAAAAAGCCTAGAAAGCTCGTGCTTTATCTGCGCGTGTCTGTATACCGCAGTCATTCGCTCCTTTGAATAAAGCTTCTTAATCTCTCCGTCGGGTATAAGACCGTTTGAAAGAAGAACGTCCGCCAGAATGTGCGCCATGTCCTGCGGCTTTGAAAGCTTGTAAAGCTCAGCCAAAGCCTCGCCCGAGAGCCCGTCAACAAGCGACTCGTCAAGCTCACATTCGCAAACCGAGCACTTTATAAGATGAAACATTATCTCGGATACAGCTCTCATAAATTCTCCTTTCGTAAGTTAGATTGGAATTTTGTCGCTTTCTTGAAAGAAAGCTCGCAAAGAACTTTATCTATTATATTATATAAAGAATATTGCTATTATAAAAAATATTTATTGTTTAAAGTTCTTTGGGTACCTTTCGGTACGAATGTGAACTCAGCACCCATTGGTGCCGCAAAGTCTTTTTTTTGCAACACGATTATTGGTTAAAGTTCTTTGGGTACCTTTCTTACAAGAAAGGTACAAGCAATTCAACCTACTGATAAAACTCGTGATACCACTCGGCAAAGCGGCGGAGTCCCTCGCGCAGAGTAGTGCTCGGCTTAAAGCCGAAATCGCGCTCAAGCGCTGAGGTGTCGGCATAGGTTACGGGAACGTCGCCCGGCTGCATCGGTACAAGCTTTTTGTGAGATTCAAAATCAAAATCAGCCGGCAGCACTCCTGCTCTTACAAGCTCCTCGGAGAGTATCTCGACGAAGTCTAGGAGGTTTTCGGGACTGTTGTTTCCTATGTTATAAACTCTGTACGGCGGCACGGGCAAGCCGTCCTCACCGACAGCCTTTTCGGGCGCGCACTGCATAATACGCTTCACGCCCTCTACTATATCGTCAACGTATGTAAAGTCGCGTTTACAATTTCCAAAATTAAATATCTCTATTGTTTCGCCCTTTATTAGCTTGTTCGTAAATCCGAAATATGCCATATCGGGTCTGCCTGCGGGACCGTAAACCGTAAAGAATCTGAGTCCCGTCGAGGGAATGTTATAGAGCTTAGAATACGCGTGAGCCATAAGCTCGTTAGATTTCTTGGTCGCGGCATAAAGCGACACGGGGTTATCCACTTTGTCGTCGGTAGAGTACGGAATCTTCTTGTTCGAGCCGTAAACCGACGAGCTTGAAGCATATACGAGATGCTCCACGGGATAGGCGCGGCAAGCCTCGAGAATATTATAGAAGCCTATTATATTCGCCTCTATATACGCGCCCGGATTGGTTATGGAATATCTGACACCCGCCTGCGCCGCAAGATTAACGACAACCGAGGGCTTGTGTGTTTTGAAAAGGTCATCAATCAAAGCCTTGTCGGCAAGGTTGCCTTTTATAAACGTCCACTTTGCGCGTGAGTTCGAAACGAGCTTTTCTATCTCGCGAAGTCGGTATTCCTTTATTGCGGGGTCGTAGTAATCGTTAACGCTGTCAAGACCGATTATGTTTATCTCGCCTACCGTCTTGACAAGCTCGGTCACAAGATTCGAGCCGACAAAGCCCGCAGCACCCGTGACAAGCACGGTTTTATTTTTTAAATCCACGTTAGGCGTCAGCATATCACAATCCCCTTGTAATCCTTCTTTACCTGCTCGTAGCTTTCAAGGTTTCCTATATCGTAACGCTTGCCGGGCATTTCCATCGCGTGCACAGCACACTTCTTGCAAAGCCAAGCTATGTAGCTTCCGGGCGCATCGGTTCCGCAGCCCTCGGCAATCCCCTCTTTTACAAGGCGCGCGTCTGCTTTAGTATAGAAATAGAAGGGCGGACAGCACCAATTAGATGCGGGCGTCAGGGATTTTTCGGTCATATCGAGAACGCGGTCGCTCTCGTCTATCGTAACGACACCGCTTTTCTGAAGCTTTTTAAGCTCGGGCTCGTAGTAGCGCATTATTGCAGACGTCTTCTTTTCGCCAGCGTACTCGATAAATTTCGTAAGGCTGAAATCAAGGACGTTGTCGCCCGCTATAACGAGCATATCGTCGTCAAGCGAAAGCTTATCTATCGCGAACTGTATGTCGCAAACCGCGCCAAGACGGGTCTCGTTCGTGCTCGTTCCGTCGTCAACGACGGTTATTTTTTGAGCCTTGCCCTTCGCCCATGCATCAAAATGATGCGCAAACTTGTGGTTGGATATAACGACGTACTCGTCTACCGCGCCAAGCGAATCAATGTCGTCAATAAGCCAGTCAAGAATAGTCTTGCCGTTGACGTCAAGGAGGGGCTTCGGGAAATTTTCAGTTAAAGGATATAGGCGGGTAGCATACCCCGCCGCTAAAATCAAGCATTTCATAGTTTTCTTCCTTTGTAGTTAGATTAACGAATTAATTTGTCGCTTTCTTGAAAGAAAGCTCGGCAAAGAATTTTGAATAATTTGAATTTATTATAATAGATTGCCATTACAATAAATTTATTGCATGAAGTTCTTTGGCTCCGCTTTTCTTTCAAAGCCAAAACGTATCAAACTGTCCGCTGATAGTGTTAAGCCAAATTAAACAATCCAATTAATGTTTAAAGTTCTTTGGCTCCACCTTTCTTTCAAGAAAGGTGGACGCCGTCAGCGCTCTCGCAGATGTGCGCGGAATACTTGCCGTCAAGTCCCGGGAAGACCTTCAGGTATTCGCGGCTTACCGACTCAACAATGCTCTCTTCATAGGCGGGGTCAATAAGAGCCATGCAGCAGCCCTTGAATCCCGCGCCCGAGAAGCGGCCTCCGTAGATACCGTCGGTTTTCTTCATTATATTATAGAGAGTCTTAAGCTCGTCCGAGCCCGTCTCCCAGTTATATATCGAGGAGTGACCGCTTTCGAAGGAAAGCCTGCCGAACTCTTCTAAATCGCCTCTGCGCCAAGCCTCAGCACCGCGCTCAACGCGTTCTAATTCGGTGTACCAGTGCTCCGCCCTCTTTGCGAAAGCCTCGGGCAGCCTGTCGCGGTACTTAAGATAGACCTCGTATGGCACGTCGCGGAGGAAGGTCTCACCGAACTTGCCGTATTCCATACCCGCGTAAGCCTTAAGCGCGTAAGCCGCGCTGCGGCATTCATCAACGCGCATATTGAATTTAGAGCCCGCGAGCGTGCGCTCGATTCCCGAAAAGAATATCGCAATCTTGTAGGGCTTCATTGCAGGATGCGTCGGTATCAGCTCGTAGGAGTCGTCCTTTGTGTCGAGATAAAGAAGATGATTTTTCTTCGAATAAACCTCGCAGGACTGGTCGAGCTTTCCGCAGGCTACGCCAACGTACTTGTTTTCTGCTTGAAGTGCTGTCATAATCATCTCGTGCTCGGTGAGAACAATGTTATTAACACGGCAAAGAGCCGACAAAAATGCAATTATAACCGCCGCCGACGAGGAAAGACCGCCAATAGGCAGGCTGCCCTCAACCACGCCCGAAAGTCCGAAGCGCAAAGGATAGCGCTCACCGAGCGCGAGCGTCGCACCGCGCAGATAATCTGCCCAGTCGTCCTGCTTTGCCTCCGGCACGGAAGAAACGTACCACTGCGCGCGCTTATCAAACTGCGCGCTCGACAGCTCCACGATACCGTTCTGCTTCACACCGTAGGCAATGCGCACCCCGGCATTGATAGCCATACCCGTAATCTTGCCTAAGTTGTGGTCGCTGTGCGCGCCAATCGGACAAATACGGTACGGGCAAAACGCCACACCGTCCGGCTCTTTATGATAAATTTGTTCGTAAAGGGTTTCTAATTTTAACATTTTTGCTCCTTTTTGCCACTTCTCTTCAAAAACTTTTTTACAAAAGGCAATGAAAAAATTTCTCGTCTTGTCTTCGGGAACATAAACAAAACGGCAAAATAAACGATAATACAAATAAGCACCGCTATTATCTGCCACCATATAGCCGAATTTATTTTTTCAAGAACATAACCAATTATGCTCATCACAAGCGTGGATACTATAGCTGGGAAAATATCCGCAATAGTTTTTGAGATTTTTAATTTATATACCAAGCGTATTAATATGAGATTCACAATAACGAATTGTAGTCTCAAAAGCGAACGTGTTACGTATAGCGCTTTAAATGAATAATTTTTCGCAATCAAAATCGCCGGAATTAAAAATGCGATATGAAGAATTTGCGCCAAAGTTGAAAGTCTGGGATTTCCTTTGCTTCTATAAACCTCGCTTGAAAAATTAGAAAACAAAATTGTGACTCCACTCATCAAAGCCCATAATCCTACAAATCCGGATGCTTCCATCCATTGAGAGCCGAGAAGAATTTTTACAACTAAATCGCTGAACAAAAACATTCCTACACTCATTGGCAAAACTAAAATCGAAGTATATTTTTGAAATTTATAGTAGGTGTCTTTGAATTCCTTTTCGCTATTCTGATACCGCGACAGAGTGGAAAACAACACCGGAAGAATTGCAGCAGATATTAAACACATATAGGAATTCACCGTAGTCATAGACGTCTTATAAATTCCAAGGTAATAATCATCAAGCGCGTTTCCCAAAATAAATATATCAATATTGACCGTAAGCCATATTACAATGCTCTCGAGAAGCGTCCATGCGCTAAATGAAAACATTTCTTTAAAAAGGCTAAACTTATAAAAGAATTTTGGTTTCCATTTAGATCTCAATGTTAGAGCTACGGCGTTAAATAGGTTGACAGCCAGAGTTCCAATTACAAGCGCCCAAAAATCACGAAGAACAAATGCCAGCGGAATTGTTACGACAAGCGGAATTAGCGAGCTTCCCATTCTCACGAAGAAAAGGGATTTAAAATCAAGTTCTCTTTTAAATCTCGCCATCTGAATACTTGAAAACGCAACCATGATAATAGATAATGATGCTATTGCAATTCCGTTTCCAAGTTCTGGACTACCAACAAGCCTTGCAATAGTACTCCTAAATATCACTATTAAAAGAGTAATCAAACAAGAAAAAACAAAGTTCGTCCAAAAGGCTACGTTTGTGCTCTTATTAAGAGCATCTTCATCTTCAAATTCATGTTGTACTATGTACTTTTGAAATCCCGCATCGGTAAAAATCTCGGCAAACGATATTACCATAGTTATCGTTGCGACAGCGCCAAATGCCGCAGGAGCCAAAAGTCTAGCAAGAAAAATATTCACGATAGGCAGCACAAGTCTTGCTAATATTTCAGTAATTGATGACCATGCTACTGCACGACCTGATTTTTTATTTATGTTTTCATTCATTTCAAGAAACACCCTGCAAAATACAAACAACCCCTTCAAGCCAAAAGTTGTTTTCTCTTCATGTCAATAAATGCGAAAATCAAGCATTCTTTTTACCTTTTAGGTAAATTCAACATTTTTCCGATTTCCAAATCATGTTCAGGATTTTCAAACGGCATAAAACCACTGCACGGATAAAACGTAAGTTCGGAGAAATATATTTTTCCATTTATCTCATACAAATCAACTCGCAAAAATGGAACATTTTCTGATAGTTTTTTAGATATTTCAAGCATTTGGGACAAACATTCCGGTTTTCGCGGAAGATTATCAAATGGCCTAAAATCAGTCCTCACATAAGGGGCAAATTGCCAGTCAGTAGTCAAAAAACTTATCCTCGCTGTCGAATGATCCTGCAGACCTTCAGAAACATACAAAAATTTCGGCTCTCCGTTAAAACAATAGAACTTATAATCAGTCAGTCCTTCTGCTTCATTTTGATCTTCCATATATTTTTCTGCAATTATTTTCTTTTCAACATTTTTATATGGCCACTCTCTGCCATACCAAAAACCAGAATGTTTTTTTCCCAAGCGCAATTTCCTTAAAACTTCTTTATAATTAAGCCGACTTTTATCCTTGCATATAACTATACTGCCTGAATCATGATTCCATTTTAATACAAATTGATTAGGAAGAGCATCAAATTCGATGTCTTTTGGAGAATCCCATACACCAAGCGTTGGTATTATATATTCTTCACCTATTTTATCTGCAACGTATTTTTTTGCCTCATATTTATCTACCATAATTGTGTAAATAGGCTTCCTATCATACAACTTTAACCATTGCAGTTTTTCGTTATAAGTTTTAGGCTCATTTAAATCAAGTTTCCTGCCGAAGCGCAATTTGTAAACCTTTTCAAGAAATTTTTTATCTGACACCCACCATAACAAACCTCTTCTTGAACAAAAAAACCATATTCTTGCTGGATTCCTTAATGCATTAATAATTTTTTTTAACATATAAACGCTCCTAAATATTTTTGTATAAATCAATAGTTAACTCGTGTAACATTGTAATTATAATATACTGTCATATGGAACAATTGCATTTCCATTGTAGCTGGTATATATCATTAACAATGCCATCAATATAACAAACACAAAAGTATAAACCTTTGACATTTTGCTTTTTGAAAAAAGTATCGGAACATAAATCGGCAAAAAAGTGCAAAAGTAATAACCAATACGGTTAAGTTGCAAATACGTTGATCCAATCAATGAAGAAGTAATCAAAATAACAAATACTCCGCACATGATTCGATGCTCAATCAGACGCTCATTGTTTTTTTCTCGTTTAAGGTTTTTAATGGAAAACAGCAGTAATGTTCCGTATAATATCAGTTTTATAAGCGCGGAAATAGGAAAACTTTCGTTTGTGTAATAAACTATATACTGAGCATAGTCGGGCAAAATCCGAGAAAAAATTAATGCTATCGAATCAAAAACTATACCGACTCCTAAAACAGAAAATAGCAATACGGCATATCTCTTTTTGTGATTGACACACTTAAACAACAAATATATTGCGACAAAAAAGATTGCAGAATAATGAATCGATGCAGAAATTAGAATCAAAAACAAACCGCGAACATCCCTGCCTTTTTTGAACTTCAAATAAGAAAAAATAACAATTGAAAGAGCTAACCACTGTCTAACCAAATTCAACGACATCGGAAACAAAAATCCCATATAAATTAAGTAGCTAAAGCAATGTTGTTCGCACTCTTTGTAAAGGAAAATAGAAATTAAAATTTGAGTAACAGAAGCTGTAATAAACAGAAAAAAACGAGGATTTTTCGATATTATGGAAACAATTTTACAATAAAGCGCAAATCCCGGTTCAACATCATAAGCGTACCAAAAAGTACTCCATGAAGCCCTCGAAATTGCTGTGAACATTTTTATGTAATTTTGAGTGTCGGCTCCTACATCAGCAGATCTCAAACCAACAACGCATACTATAAGAATGGTTGTCATCAAATAAAACAGCTTTGACTGAGATTTTTTTCCCATAGGAAAAAAGAAAGACAATCCAAAAAAACATATCAAAAGGAATGTAATGATATATGTTGACATTTTCGCTCCGTATTATTGCGTCATAAGTTAAACTTTTTACATACGCCGCATAATAAAATCAATTATTTTTTCAGCACGCTTTTCAAGTGTCAAGCTCTTAGCTTTTTCTAATGAGCCAATACGCATTCTAGAAGATAATTCTTTATCCTTATAGAGTAAATCTATGGCATTAGAAATCGCAACGACATCTGTAGGATCTACTCGCAACGAATTTGTTTCATCCAAAATATCGTCATTAAATGAGCGATTAGCAGAAATAATAGGCAATCCACATGCCATTGCTTCGACGATTGCATTACAGCATCCCTCAAGAAGTGTAGGAAGAACGAATATATCGGCCGCACTCAAAAAATCGGGAAGATCAGAATGCAATACAGGCGACTTAAATGCGCATCTCGGTGTTTGAGGTTGAATTGCACCTTTTCCTGCACAAATCAAAACAATATCTTCATAACCTAATTTGTCAATAGCTTGCGAGAGCCTATCTATGCCTTTTCTATCGTCGAAGGTTCCCACAAATGCAATAACAAAAGCTTTTTCGCTCAAGCCAAATTTCTTTCGTGCTTCTTGTCTATCACGCGGATAGAATACTTCTGAATCGATTGCGTTCGGGAAAACTTCAGTTATATTTTTCGGCACAAATGGCGCTATATCTATTTTGTTTTGTGAAGAAACAGCAATTACACCATTAAGTGTTGCAAGTTCTTTTTTTGATGCCTTAAATCCAAAGTGTTTAATCATTACCGTGCCCGCCTCACCGTAAGCCAAGAAAGACGGTTTGTTATATTTTCTTCCCATTCTTGCCGCCGCAATACCGGAAGGAGTCACGAAATGCCCATAAAAAGCATCAGGACACTCGTCCATTTGCGAGATGACTCTATCACAAGCTTTTGCAAAATAATGTGTGGTTATCTTCGCCGGATTAAAGCATAAATAATCCCTTTGTCCTAAACCAAAGCAACGAGGATAATACACATCAACCTTTACATCTCCACATTCTTCAGTAACTTTCAACGGCAATTTTTTATATCCTTTATTCAAGTTGGTAGGCACAGGGCAGATAACAGAACATTTAACCCCTTGTTTAGCTATTGCATTTATCAGCTGTTGATAAAATACAATAGCATTGGGCTCTACAAAATTTGGATACTTATTAGTCAAAAAACAAATATGCATAAAACCTCCTAAATTATACTTGTTAAACAATAAAGCTCAGATCAACATACGAAAACAACACATCGATATTTATCATGCATTCATATACGGAGCGGCATACATAAACACAAAGAATAATCCAACCAAAATTCCGAAGAGAATGTACACTTTGTAAAGGTTGTTTGTCTTTTTCATCTCAAGCGGCATCTTTTCACTTTCGGGTACAATGTGAAGAACATCATACCCTGATATTATTACATCGGCAGCAGAAAACTTTCACCCATTTCCAAATCAAATTTGTACGGTTTAATTCTGTCAAATCCTGCGCCTTTAGAGAAAGTCATTTCTCCGAAAATCGTTTTTCCGTCTACACTATACAAATCAACACGGACATGTGGGAATCCGCTAGAAAGTTTTTTAGAAATCTCCAACATTTCATCATAGTTGCTTGGCTTTTCTATAACCGAATCCAAATCTTGAGGATATCCAAGAGAAACGTCCTTTAGCAAATTCAAGTCAATATCATACATGTTTATGTGATGCTCACCGTTTTTCCACGTGTCAACATATACATATTTAGGCTGCCCGTTAAAACAGAAAAATTTATAGTCAAACAGAGGAGTTGCATTGCTGTTTTCAAGATATTTTTCTACTACTATACGCGGTTTTTTCTTTCCATACCAACGCTCACCGTAACATTTCAAATACTTTGTTTTAAGCCATTTGTTAAGGTTCTTTTGAATTTTTTCCCTGTTTATATTTGCTTTATCTTTGACAATTACGTTAAAGCCTGAGCCGTGAGTAACTTTAATAACAAATTTATCAGGAAGTTCTTCCCAAGGTATTTTTTTAGAATCAAATCCCTCCCAAAGCAAATCATTAAGTATTTTCTCGCATTTCCTTTCCTTAAGAAAGTTTCTCACTAAAAACTTGTCCGAGCAAATACTCATGTTTTCATTGTAATAATTCAACTTTATCCAGTTGATTTTTTCGTTATACGTTTTTGGATTTTTCAAGTTTAGCTTATACCCTTGCTTCAGCCGAAACAAAAGTTTAAGTGTTGTTTTGGGAGAAATGCTGTAAAGCATGTTCAATGGGAACAAAATTAGTGATTTCAATTTGTAATTCATATTATATCCACTCCGTATTAACGTTTATAAATTCTAGGAACTCTCGCTCCGACATCGCACAATATTTCATAGCTTATTGTAGAATTTAATCTTGCTATATCTTCAACTCTGTGACCTTCTTGAAAACCAAAAATTTCAACCTCATCACCGATTTTAACGTCATCGCACCCGGTTATGTCCACCATACACTGATCCATACAAACCCTGCCTATTATAGGAACTGAATGTGAGCCAACAAGCACATGCAATTGGTTTCTGTAATTGGAGCGCCACAAACCGTCAGCATATCCTATAGATACAGTTGCAACCTTAGTTTTCTTTTTTGTAAAATACTCTCTTCCATAACTCAAAGACATGTTTTCAGGAAGTGTTTTTATGTGACTTACCACTGACTTTAAAGACATTACCGGCTTTAAATCTATTCTGTTGCTCATTTTATCTGATTGACATCCGTAAAGAACAATACCAAGCCTCACCATATCCATCTGCATTTCGGGATAATCTACAGCAGCTGCGCTGTTTGCACAATGCTTGATTTCAAACTTAATTCCCTTGTTTTCAAGATATGCTATCGCATTTTTAAATTTGTCGGCTTGAAGCCTCGTATATTCTTCTCCCGATTTTCCCTCATCTGCTGAAGCGAAATGAGTAAATATACCCTCCAAGGAAACAGAATCCATTTTGTGTATTTCAACTATTTCATCAAGCATTTTATCTTCGCACAAAAATCCAAGCCTGCCCATGCCGGTATCCAGCTTGATATGTACATCGACCTTTACTCCTGCGGACTTTGCATAATGATTTAGTGCTGATGCATACTCCATTGAAAACACACACTGTTTGATATTGTTTGTTCTAAGCAATCCTGCGCAACGCGGATCTGTATATCCCAATATTAATATTGGCAAACCAATGCCGCCTTCACGCAAAGCAAGTGCTTCTTCAATGTTTGACACTGCGAGAAAATCAGCTCCAAGCTTTTCATACTCTCGCGAAAGCTCTACAGCCCCATGTCCGTATGCATTTGCTTTAACGACACAGCAAACCTTTGTTTTAGAAGACAGCCTTGCTTTTAATATTTTGTAGTTGTGGATTACGTTTGGAATACTTATCTCAGCCCACGTTCTTCTCATAACAGGCGTAATGTTGTTATCCACTAAATCACATCCTATCCAAGAAGTCTTCAATAATTTCTAAAATATTCGACGGTCTATCATATTTTTTGACAATCGGTTCTTCTTTGCAAAGTCTTATCGTTTCGGCGAGGTTGTCCATATCGAGCACCTCGCGAAGATATCCTTCTTCGGTCAGGGCAGTGGAAATCTGCGTTTGATGATCGTCTATATGCTCACCGAATTTTGCAAGTCTGGGAACAGATATGACTTGCTTTTCAAGCTTCAGTGCTCCTATCAAAGCTCCTGTTCCGGCATGAGATATTATCAAGTCAGATTCTTCTTGATAATTTTTAAAAACGTCTCTGTCAAGAAATCTATGCCACTCATAATTTTGCGGCTCGTACTGAGACTGACCTATCTGAGCTACAATTTTGTCTTTAATCACGCCCTCCGCGACAAGCTCATCAAGCTTTTTTAAAAGACGGTTAAACTGATATTCGCGAGAGCCAACACATACGAAAATCAATATATACTTCCTCCGTAAACTCCATCAGGGTAAAACTCTTTAAGCGTTTCCCACTGATATATAAACAAATCCGCGCGTTTGTACATGAACTTTCCGGTTCTTGTACAGTTATGAATACGAGAGAAGGTTTCTATGTATATAACCTTTTTCTTTCTGAATTTTGCCCAAAGGCACACCGGAATAGCTATCATTGTTCCCGTTGTGATAACGACGTCCGGTTTTTCTTTTCTCCAAAACCGCAATGTTTTGAAGCAATTGCCTATCATTTTAAAGATGCACCAAAAATCCTTCAATCCGGTTTGAGAAAGGTAATAGTCTGCATTACCACCGTATTTTGTCTTCTCGGTTACCATAAAAATATCGTGCTTTTCACCTAATTTTTTAAGCATACAAAGCTGCTCAAAATGACCACCGGAAGAAGAAATCAAGCACAGCTTTAATCTTCTTTTTTCAGCAGTTTGAGAAATCTGCTCACTACTACTCATTTTACTGCCCCCACGGTTTCTTTTTCTTTGATTTCATCGGTTTCTTTTTCGAGAACTACCTTTTCGGCGTCGTTGCCCTCGCGTTTAAGGACTACCAGGACGGTTTTGAAGACGAGCTTGATATCAAACCAGAGCGATGCGTTTTTGACGTAGATTGCATCGAGGATAGCCTTGTTTTTGTAGTAGAGGTCATCCCTGCCGTGCACCTGCGCGTAGCCGGAGATGCCGGGGCGCATCGCGAAAACGCCGAGGCGTTCACGCATATTGTTGCAATTTGCCTCGTTTAAAACAAGCGGTCTGTATCCGATAAAGGACATCTTTCCGATGAAAACGCACCAGAGCTGCGGAAGCTCGTCAATCGAAAGCTTTCTGATAAACTTTCCGACCTTGGTGTAATGCTTCTCGGGGTTTTCGAGGAGCGAGGTCGGGCAATTCTTCGGCGTGTCTATCTTCATTGAACGGAATTTCAGGCAGTTAAAGGTCTTGCCGCCCTTTCCCACCCTTTTTTGCTTAAAGATGACGGGACCGCGCGAATCAATTTTAATTGCTATCGCAACGATAAGAAATATCGGTGAGGCAACAATAAGCCCGAGGAGCGACATCACAATATCAAAAGAACGCTTTATAAAACGGTAAAAATACCGTTTTTTCTTTGTTTGTTCGAATCTTGATATGTATTCTTCGTAATACTCGGGCGGATATTCTGTCTTGTAGTCAAAAGGTTCATTTAAAATCTCCGTTACCTCTTCGGTAATTTCGGTTGCAAACGATTCCTTTTTCTCAGTGTCAATTTCAACTACCTTTTCTTCAACGATTTGTGCCATAGCGATGACTCCTCTGAAATAAAATAATATATTATATTAATAATTTATACATATATTATAACACCATAATTTGTAAAAAGCAATAGCCTGTATTGATTTTCGTCAAATATGTTGCGGCATTGTTTGCTTTTTTGTGCATTGGACACAAATGCTTTTGCATTTTTATTGAAAATTTGACACTTTATAACAAAAAAAGCAGTGACGGCATCAAAAATGCCGTCACCTAACTATAAAGGATTATTATATCAGCTTTTCGAGGCACGCTCCAAGCTTCTCAGCCATGAAGCGATAGCCGAAATCGTTGGGGTGCGTTCCGTCAACTAGGCACTCGCAGTCAAATTCACCGAAATGGTCAAGTCCGCTAAGGAAATACACGTTTTTGTCGCCTGCAGCAACAGCGTTATCATAGGTTTGCTTGATTACCGCGAGTCTTTTTGCGGTATCCTCCGGACCGGTACGGAATGCCGACGGTCTTGAGGTTATGATTATAGGCAGGTTGGGCTGTTTTTCCCTTATAATTTTGAAGAACGGCTCGTGCGTTGCGGCAAGATGCTCTACGGTTGGCGAATTGAAGTCGTAATCGTAAACAAAGGCTGACATTTCGAGGGTTGATATGTACTCTGCCATTGCCGCCTCGCCCTTTGCAAGACCGCCAAAACCAAGGTTTATGAAGTTCGTGTCGAGATTTTTCGACACCTGCGCGGGATATGGGCTGCCCGCGCGGGAGCATCCCGTTCCGTGAGTTATTGAAGAGCCGTAGAAAACTACCGGCTTCTCGTACTTATAGTCGGGGGCGTGCGAAATTTTCGCACCGGGCGCTGTGCCTATGTAAAGCTCTTTTATTTCGCTGTGCGTGGGCATATAGAGGGTTATAAGATGCTCGCCCTTGCCTCTTATATCGATTACTTTGAGAAGCTCGCCCTCTCTAAAATCGTCGGGAGTTCTGAAAACACCGCCAAACTCACCGTCGACACTCATCTCAATTGCGGCAGATGCCGAAAGGGGAGTTACGTCGTTATGTCCTATATGCTCGTAAACCACCTTTACGGCAACGTAGGGGCTATCCGTGACAAATCTTACTCGGCCGCCCGAGGTCGTTCCGTAGTTGTTAGCGATTCCGGGGCTTATGCCGGCGGCAACCTCCTTTGGCATACGGCAGTACTTCTCACCGTCGTGCCATATTCCGTAAAGCCTGAACGGCTCACACTTTGCATCGTAAAAGTTGACTTCCTTGCCTGCGAGAGTAGATTCTATTACAAGGTTTTCATCGTATTCCTTTTTCATTTTCTTTCTTATCTCCTACAAAATTTTAAATGTCAAACGTCAAGCGAGGTAATATCCTCGGGGGTTTCGCGGCGCACCGCGATATACGAATCATCACCCTTGAGCATGACCACAGGGGGTCGCGGGATTCTGTTATAATTGGAAGCCATCGAATAGTGGTATGCGCCCGTTGTAAAGCAGGCAATAAGGTCGCCCCGTGCGATATTTTCGGGCATTTCAACGTTTTCCTGAATTATATCACCGCTCTCACAGCACCTGCCGACAACCGAAACCGTTTCACCGTCCGCACCTTTATGCTCATCAACTGCAGCAAGAGTATAGGGTGAGCCGTAAAGCGCGTAGCGCGGGTTATCGGTCATACCTCCGTCAACAGAAACGTAGGTTTTGTAACCCGGAATCCTCTTAACCGTTCCCACAGTGTAGACGGTAAGTCCCGCATCGGCAACTATGCTTCTGCCGGGCTCGAATGAAATTTCGGGAAGGGTTATTCCGAGCGACGCGGCCTTCTCCTTCATAAAGGATGCGACCTCGGCAATATTCGCTGCAATATCAATAGTGGGCTGCTCGGCAATATAACGCACACCGTAACCGCCGCCTATATCAAGCTCATCGGCAAGATAGCCGTATTTTTCGTAAATTTCGGAAACAAACGTTAACATTACGTCAGCGGCTCTGATATACACCTCGGAGTCAAAGACCTGAGAGCCGACGTGGCAATGGAAGCCGCGGAGATTTACGTGAGGCAGCGAAAGCGCCACCCGTGTGATTTCTTCCGCCTGGCCCGTCTCGATTGCAGAGCCGAATTTCGAATCCACCTTACCCGTAGCAACCGCCGCGTAGGTATGCGGGTCGATTCCCGGGGTAAGCCTTAAGAGGACGTTTTTGCGAATTCCGCGCTCTCCCGCAATCCTCTCTATCGCGTAAAGCTCCTCAACGTTATCGGCAACGAAATATCCGACACCGTTCTCTATTGCATACAAAATATCCGCATCTGTTTTATTGTTTGAGTGAAAATATGCGTTTTCAAGAGGAAATCCCGCGCGCTTCGCGGTGCAGATTTCGCCCATAGAAACCACGTCGATTCCCATGCCCTCCTCGCGCATTATCTCGTAGAGGCGCTTGAAGGACGCTGCCTTTGAGGCGTACATAACCTTTCCTCTGCCCGAAAAGGAATCCTTAACTGCAGAGAGGTAGGTGCGGCAACGCTCGCGTATGCGCTCCTCGTCGTAAAGGTAGAGGGGCGTGCCGTATTTTTCGGCAAGAGCCGTGAGAGGCTGCCCCGCAAAGCAGAGCTCGCCCGACTCCGTGCGAGAAATATTTTCACATATAAATTCTTCTTTTGTTAAAAGCATAATAAGTTCCTTTTAAGTTTCGCTCTTAAAGCATATGAGCGCGAAGCTCTTCTGCCGAGTGCTCCGAAAGATACGCGGGGGCAATGTCAAACACGGTTTTACAGCCGAAGCTTCCCTCTTTTTTGAGTCTGTCAATTGCTCTTGCGTAAGCGACGAGAACACTTGCGGTAAACTCTGGGTTTGAGTCAAGCTTAAGGCTGAATTCAACAGTGTGGGTATTTTCACCGTCAGCACCGGTTTTTCCGTTGCGGATAACCGAGCCGCCGTGAGGCATTCCGCTGTGCTTTTCACGAAGCTCCTCAAGCGAGATGAACGTAACCGTCGTATCATAATCGGCAAAGTAGTTCGGCATATTTTTTATTTCGGATTCGATTTTTTCAAGGTCTGCGCCATCCTCGGCTACCACGTAGCACTCGCGCAGGTGCTTCTCTCTTGTCGTAAGCTCGGGGCATTTTCCCGAGCGGACAGCCAAAAGAGCCTCGGGAACGGGGACGGTATACTGACGCGCGTCAACCACACCCTCGATTCTTCTTATTGCATCCGAGTGACCCTGGCTTATTCCCCTGCCCCAGAAGGTATAGTCCGAGCCCGAAGGCAGAACGCTTGCTGCGTAAAGACGTGCCACCGAGAATAGTCCCGGGTCCCAGCCCGCTGAAATGAGGGCGGTGTGTCCGTTCTTTTTAGCTGCCTCGTCAACCGCCCGAAAGTGCTCGGGAATTTTCGCGTGAGTATCAAAGCTGTCGACTACGTTGAAATTTTCAGCAAGCGCAGGCGTCATTTTAGGTAGGTCGGTTGCGCTTCCACCGCAGATTATAAGTACGTCTATTTTATCCTTAAAATCAAGTATAGAGTCTATCGAATAAACAGGGGTGTCAAACAAGGTTTTAACAGTTTCGGGCGGGCGGCGTGTGAATACTCCGACAAGCTCGGCATCCTTGTGATATTTCGTTGCGCACTCGACCCCGCGGCCGAGATTTCCATATCCGTAAATTGCAATTTTCATAATTTCACTCCAAAGAGATTATCTTGCGGACATTGCCGCATCCTTTTTAGCTGCACCGCTGACGATGCTCTTCATATCGTAAAGACCGCGCTCACATCCGACGAGGAATGCCGCTGCCGCAAGTGCGCCCTCTGCAAAGAGAGCTCGGCTGTGCGCCTCGTGCTTCAGGGTTATAGTTTGATTCTGAGTTCCTACTATAACCTCGTGCTCGCCGACAATGTTACCCATTCTGATAGCGTGTATTCCTATCTCCTGAGGGGCCCTTTTGCCCTGGCCGCTTCTTCCGAGGTTTGTATACGCATCCGGCCTTACCTCGCATATTGCGTCGGCAATCATAAGAGCCGTTCCTGAGGGGGCATCAATTTTTCTGTTATGGTGCTTTTCTATTATTTCTATTTCGGCATCGGGCATAGCGAGAGCCGCGGTTTTTGCAAGCTCGACGAGAAGCGCCACGCCAAGCGACATATTAGCCGAGAAGAAAACCGGGATATGCTTTGCCGCTTCATGTATTTTCCCAATTTCCTCTGCTGTGTGGCCCGTGGTTGCAACGACGGTCGGTACGTTGTTTTTCACCGCAAAGTCAAGAAGCTCACCGACACAGGAGTGGTGCGAGAAATCGACGATGCAGTCGACCTCACCGAGCGTTATTATTTCACCGAAGCCCTTAACGCTTACGGGAGCTTCACTTCCGTCGGCATTCGGGTCAACCCCGACGGCAAGGCTCGCGCCGCGATATCCCTCGTTTGCAAGGCGCGCAACCTCGCGGCCCATATGACCGCATATTCCGTTTAACAATATATTCATTTCTGTCACCTTATATTAAATTCTGCTCCTTCATAAGCGAAAGAAGCTTTTCCTCGTTTGCCTTTTCCATAGTGGTAAGGGGAAGACGGACGTAATTTTCACAGTATCCCATAGCTGCGACCGCCGCCTTTACGGGAATTGGGTTTACCTCGCAGAAAAGCGCGTTTGTAAGAGGCAAGAGCTTTAGCTGAAGCTCTCTTGCACCCTTGACGTCACCCGACATGAACTTCTTGCACATCTCACTCGTTGCCTTTGGCATAATGTTCGAGAGAACAGAGATAACGCCTACGCCGCCGAGCGACAAAATGGGAACAATCTGGTCGTCGTTACCCGAGTAAATATCAATCTTATCACCTGCAAGGTGAGCGATTTCGGCAACCTGAGAAATATTGCCCGACGCTTCCTTAATAGCGACGATATTCGGATGCTCGGCAAGCTCCGCAACGCTTGCGGGTGTGAGATTACAGCCGGTACGTCCGGGCACGTTATAGAGAATACAGGGCTTGGTTGAAACGTCCGCAACCGCCTTGAAGGATTCAATCATTCCGCGCTGAGTCGCCTTGTTGTAGTAGGGCGTTACGAGAAGCATAGCATCGGCTCCGACCTCGCAAGCATACTCGGTAAGGGCTATTGCGTAAGCCGTGTCATTCGAGCCCGTTCCCGCAATAACAGGAACTCTGCCCGCAACCTGCTCCACGCAGAATTTTATAGCTTCCTTGTGCTCCTCGTCGGTAAGAGTCGAGCCCTCGCCCGTCGTTCCGACAGCAACAATAGCGTCGATGCCCTCGGCAATCTGCCACTCGATAAGACGGGCAAACTGCTCGTAATCGATTCCGTCCTTGGTAAGCGGAGTAACTATTGCAGTTGCCGCGCCTGTAAATACTGTGTTTTTCATAATGTATACCTCATAAAAATTATTTTTCAAAGAAAAAAGAGACAGCCGAACGAAAAGCCATCTCACGCAAGCATACACAAAAGGTTACGTTTGGATGATAGCCCTCCGCCTGCGAAAGATTTGTTCTCCGCAATAGCGACAACAGAACGGATATTATCCGAACTGCCAGCCGAATACCCGCCACGGCATCCGCTTCGGCACCCACGCCTTTCCCGTACGGCCGCGGCGGCCACACAAGGTACGGTAATCTTCGTGAAAGTGCACCTCTATCTTTTGACACTTTATTTTAACACACTATATTGTATATGTCAAGTATTTATCAAAATAAATCGCAAAAAAGGAAGGGGCTGGCGCATTTGGGCGCAATCGAAAATGACGAAAATCAAACAAAAATTCGTTTTTTTGACAAATGAGCTAAAATATATGATCTAAGGTTGAAATTCTGCGAATTTCTCCATCAAATTTTAGTCATTTTCTATCTC
>JAZLAO010000148.1:0-7238 GCA_045613205.1 Eubacteriales bacterium
ACCAAGATTGTGAGGAGGCACGTTGGTAGCCATACCTACCGCAATACCTACGCTTCCGTTAACCAAGAAGTTAGGAAAACGTGAAGGAAGAACAGCAGGCTCACGGAGTCTGTTATCAAAGTTAGGAACAAACTCAACGACCTCCTTTTCAAGGTCGCGGGTCATTTCATTGGCGATCTTATCAAGTCTTGCCTCGGTATAACGGTATGCCGCAGGGGGGTCTCCGTCCACAGAACCAAAGTTTCCGTGACCCTCAACGAGAGGATAACGAAGGCTAAAGGGCTGTGCCATACGAACCATAGTTCCATATACCGACGCGTCACCGTGAGGATGGTATCGTCCAAGCACGTTACCGACGGTGGTCGCAGACTTACGGAAGGGCTTATCGTGGGTCAGATGGTCCTCATACATCGCGTAGATAACGCGTCTCTGACCGGGCTTCATACCGTCGCGCACGTCGGGAAGAGCTCTCGACATAATAACCGACATAGAATACTCGATAAAGGACTTCTTGACCTCCTTCTCCATATTTACGTCAACGATTTTTTGATTTTCAAATAAGTAAACGTCACTATCGTGCTTCATCTTATCCGTTGCCATTGAAAATTCCTTTCTAAAAGGGACAAATAAGCCTTATGGCTATATTTTTGTATTTTCCCTTTTATCCTTTCCTTTGAATAAACTGAAAATTGCCAGAACTGCAAAATATGCAGGTAATATGCATAAAATATAAGCTAAATATTCGGGAATAACAACTCCCGTTAAAATTTTTATCGGGGAAAAGCTTTTCGAAAAAAGCATTGAATACATAATAGTTGATGTTCCCCTTAAAATGCCGGAAATTGCTGCGTAAACCAAAAATGACGGAAAATTTTTTGATAAAAACCAGCCTACAAGCGCACCGCAGAAATATCCGCAAACCATATATATTATCGGGGAAAATGAAAATCCGGAACCGCCTGAAATATAGGTTAAGATTCCTCCGATTATCCCCCATACAGCGCCGTACTTTTCTCCCATTATAAAACCTATTGCTGAAACTATAGCAAGTGTCAACGCGGGAGAATTTCCAAAAAACGAGAGACAGGTGGTCTCAAGTATCGCCGCTACATAAAGCAGAAGAGCAAAGGATATGGTATATGCCGCTATTTGCCACGGCTTTCTCTTTGATTCTTCTCTTTTTTTTCGTCCGATCCTTTTGTTGTTTAACGACATTGAAAGTACCTCAATCTACTTTGGGCTCGACCTCGGTCACTCCGAAATCGGTTACCACAAGCACGTATTTCAGACTTTCAAAATCCACAGCCAGAGTTACCTTAGCTTCCTTTGTTCTGAGATTATCGTTTACGGTAATCTCACTTACCTTACCGATAAGAAGTCCTTCGGGATAAACGCTTCCGATACCGCTGGTATATACCGCGTCGTCAACCTTAACGTCAGCATCTGCAGGAAGATATTTTAAGTAACACTCACCTGTGTCCTTAAGTGAAATATCGCCGCTTACAACACCTATTTCACCGCCTCTTGGAAGATACGCGCCTACCGAAGCCGAGGATTCGGGCAGAGTTTTTACTCTGCACCAATTGCTTCCTACCTCACACACCGAGCCCACAACTCCCTCTGACACCATTACTGCCATTCCAACGTCTACTCCGTGTTCCCTGCCCTTATTTAAGGTGAGTACAGTCATATAGTTTTCAGACTCGGAACCGATTATCAGCGCCTCGGTCATTTCAAAATCGGGATAGAGCTTTTTAATGCCTATATAGCTTTTAAGTCTTTCGTTTTCTTCCTTTATAGCTTCTTTATCCAAAAGCAGATCTTCAAGTCTGTTTATCTCAAGAAGAAGCTCCTTATTTTCCGCATCAAGCTTATCAATAGCGGTAAAATACTTACCGAATCCGTCAATCGAATCTTTAATGGCTATTCCTGCGTATCGGAAAGGCACCGAAGCTGTGTTTATAAGGTCTTTTAAAGGATCAGTCACTCCCATAACCGTCAGCGTTGCGAAGAAAATTGCCGCAAATATCGCTATAGACAGGGCTGCGATGAAAAATTTATTTTTAAAAAATTTCATATAGATCCCGTGGCTTTGCACATGGTTTTCAACAGACATTTCCACAGGCTGTGGAAAACTTTAAGGTATGTTATAAACTACCTTGATTACGTGTTGCGAATATGTGAAAAGCTTGTTTTTAATTTTTAGGTTTTTTCTTTACGTTTCAAAGAAAACTTTAGTTTTTTTACTCTAAAATTTTCCTGCTTTTAAAAATTGTGGAAAACTCTGTAGTTTTTTTCTTTTTTAGAAGATTTCAACACGTATTTTTTACACTTTTCAATATTATGTTGAAAAAAACGACAAGTCTTGATCAAATATCGAGATTTTCCGCAAGATATGCGTTCTGCTCGATGAACATACGTCTGGGCTCGACCTTATCACCCATAAGAAGCGAGAACATTTCGTCGCACGCGATCGCGTCCTCAATAGTTACCTTAAGGATAGTTCTGGTAGCGGGGTCCATAGTAGTTTCCCAAAGCTGATCGGCATCCATCTCACCAAGACCCTTATATCGGTCAGCTTCGATATTAGAGGTATTTCCGCTCTCGCCTGCAAGCTCTGCGATATACTTATCTCTTTCAGCGTCGGAGAAGGCATACTTTTCGTTTCCTTCCTTAGCGCCCTTCTTATAAACCTTGTAAAGAGGCGGCTGAGCCAAGAATACGTGTCCGTCCTCGATAAGCTGTCTCATGTGACGGAAAAGGAAGGTGAGTATCAGAATTCTGATATGAGAACCGTCGACGTCCGCATCGGCCATAATAATAATCTTGCCATAACGGAGCTTTTCAACGTCAAATTCATCACCGATTCCGCAGCCCAAAGCCTGGATTATGGGAAGCAGCGAAAGGTTTCCGTAAACCTTATCAACTCTGGTCTTTTCAACGTTAAGGACCTTACCGCGAAGGGGCAGGATAGCCTGGAACTTGGAGTTTCTTCCCTGCTTTGCAGAGCCTCCCGCACTGTCTCCCTCTACGAGATAAAGCTCTGTGAGAGTTGCATCCTTTTCCTGACAATCGGCAAGCTTACCGGGAAGTGTGCTTCCCTTCAAGAAATCCTTTCTCGTAGCTTCTCTTGCCTTTCTTGCCGCCTCTCTTGCGCGAGATGCCGCAAGCGCTTTATCAAGAATAGCTTTACCTGTTCCGGGATTCTCTTCAAGATAATCCGCAAGCTTCTGAGAAACTATATTATCAACAAGGGTTCTGATCTCACTGTTACCAAGCTTCGCCTTAGTCTGGCTCTCAAACTGAGCGTCCTCAAGCTTAACACTGACGATAGCGCAAAGTCCCTCTCTTACGTCGTCACCCGAAAGGTTCTTGTCCTTTTCTTTAAGAATTCCGGCTTTTCTTCCGTAATCGTTGAGGACTCTTGTGAGAGCTGTCTTAAATCCGGTCTCGTGAGTACCGCCCTCGATGGTGTTCATGTTATTAGCAAAGGTCATAACGCACTCGTTGTAGCCGTCGTTATACTGAAGCGCTACCTCGCAAACGCTGGTATTCTTCTCGCCTCTCATATAGATAACGTCGGGATGAACGGGCTCGTTGTGTCTGGTCTCTGTAAGATACTCTACAAAGCTCTTGATACCACCCTCAAAGCACAGCTCGTTAACAACAGGCTCGTTTCCTCTATCGTCGATAAGCACGATCTTAATTCCAGCGTTGAGGAAGCTCTGCTCTCTCATACGGTTGAGAAGGGTGTCGTAATCGAACACTGTCTCCTCAAATATCTCAGGGTCGGGCTTAAAGGTTACGCGTACACCGTGAGGACGCTCGGGAGAATCTCCCTCACAGACGAATTTTCTCGCTACAACGCCTCTTTCAAATCTTTCGGTATATCTCTTGCCCTCGTAGCAGTCATCAAGCTCTACCCACAGAGAAAGGGCATTACCAACCGACGCGCCAACACCGTGGAGCCCGCCGGCGATCTTATATCCTCCACCGCCGAACTTTCCTCCCGCGTGAAGAATGGTATAAACTACCTCAGGCGTAGGTATTCCCTCCTTAGGGTGAATTCCCGCAGGTATTCCTCGTCCGTTATCCTCTACGGTTACACTGTTATCGTAGTTAAGAGTAACGGTGATCTTATCACAGTATCCCGCCAGAGCCTCGTCGATAGAGTTATCAACGATCTCATAAACCAAATGGTGAAGTCCGCGGATAGAGGTAGTACCGATATACATACCCGGTCTCTTTCTTACCGCTTCAAGTCCCTCAAGCACCTGAATATGGCTTTCGCTGTATTGCTGTTCGGTGTTTTCTTCCTGTCTCTTGATCTCTTCAGACATTTTTATATCCATTCCTTTCAAAATTGACCTTGCTAAAATTTATAAATCGTTTTCGGTTCTTCCCAGCAGAGCCGAGGTGGATATCTGGGAGAAACAGATCATATATTTGCCATTTTCTTTATACAAAATAAAGGATTTAGGTATCTCGTCCTTTGCGGATACCACCAGCGATGCCCTCTCGGCATCACTCAAGAATTTTCTGGTCACAGACGATACAGTGCAATTATCCATATCGAATATTCCCAAAATATCCTTTTCTCTGATATTTTTGTTATTTCCTGCGTGAAGGTACATTTTTATACCTCGCCAATATGTGTAAATTTGCCGTTTTCGACCGAAATCAGCCTATCGGCATTTATTCCGTTATTTTCACAGGTAGTTAAAATAACCTGCTTATCGCGAAGATTATTTAAAAGATATTTCCGTCTGCCCTCGTCAAGCTCGCTGAGTACGTCGTCGAAAAGGAAAACCGGATAATCCCCGCCACATTCTTCTCTGATGATCTCGCCCTCCGCAAGCTTCAATGCAAGGGAGAGAGATCTTTGCTGGCCCTGTGAGGCGAAAATTCGCGCTCTGTTGCCATTTAAATCTATTTCCATATCGTCCTTATGAATTCCCCACAAGGTCGATCCCGCGCCGATTTCTCGGTCGTGGTGGCTTGAATATAGGTTCAGGTATGCTTCTCTGCACCTCTCGGTGTCAAAGCAATCGATTTCACTCAGCTTTG
Source organism: Eubacteriales bacterium (assembly GCA_045613205.1). GTDB lineage: Bacteria > Bacillota > Clostridia > Oscillospirales > CAG-272 > UBA1740. The sequence continues at coordinate 5,068 of JAZLAO010000148.1, forward strand.
AAGATGAAATATATTCAATTTCGGGCAGCTCCCTCTCTCCGGTCATATCCGAAAAGCAAGTAGCTACGTGTTTTTTTAATTTATCGATGTACCAGACTCTGTACCCGGTGATAATTGCCGCCTCATTGGCTAATTGCTCGGAAAATAGGTCTACGGTCGAATTAAAAGCCGTTGGGTTTTCCTCTGCGTCTCTTATAAGAGCGTTTCGCTCTTTGAGTATCGTCGCGTATCTCTGCAAAGACTTCATATAAAGCGGTCTTATCTGCGATATTGCCACGTCGAGAAAGCTTCTTCTCAGCGCGGGACCGTCTTTAATGATTGAGAGATGCTCAGGGCAGAAAAGCACTACCTTAAAGCTTCCTACCATATCCGAGGTTCTCGCTACTCTCAGTCCGTTCTGGTCTACCCTTTTGGCGCGTCTGTCCGAGAATATCCGCATAGATATCTCCATATCGCGAATATCATCTCTGTAAGTGTTGCGAATGAAGTTGTATTCCTCACCAAAACGAATGGTATCCTTATCGTTTCCCTGCCTGAAGCTTTTACCTAAAGCGGTTATATATATAGCCTCCAGCAAATTCGTTTTTCCTTGGGCATTCTGACCTATAAGCACGTTTGTACCTTGGCAAAAATCAACGTTTGCCGATTCTATATTTCTGAAATTTTCAACGTAAATATTTCGGCAAAACATTGTTTTTTTCCTTTCTATTCAGATGCGAGGGAATGCGAGGATGTTTGGGACGCGATTTCCGATTTCGTGTTACAACGATTTAAAACCCAGCCTAACATTCACTAACTTAATCTCTTGTTCTAACGGGAAGAAGCATAAAGAGCTCGCTGCCGCTTTCCTCGTCGCAAGGCTGAATATTGATACCCATAAGAGGAGAGGACATAGAGATCTTAACTACGTCACTTCTGCAGGCTCTGATACTGTCGATAAGGAATCTGTTATTGAACGCGATAGAAATATCGTCACCCTCGTGCTCAATATTAACCTCGTCGTAAATGCTACCTGCAGAGGAAACTGCGGAAACCTTAAGAATGTCGCCGCAAATCTCAATTCTTACGTGAGACTTAACGCTACCCGCGATTCTTTCCTCAGTAATAAGAGAAGCCTTTTCAAGAGCAGCGAGGATTCTCTGCTTTTCAGCCTTAACCTCGATCTTGTGATTCTTAATAATAATGCTGTTGTAGTTAACAAACTCACCAACGATAAGTCTGGTGAAGAAAATGAGATCCTCAAAAGCAATAACCATGTTCTTGTGACTCATGTAAACGGTAACGGTATCCTCCTCGTCGTCGGAAAGCAGCTTTGTAAGCTCGTTAACAGACTTAACAGGAACGATAAAGCTGAATTCAACACCTCTGGTAGAGTTTTCAAGCTTCTTAAGCTCGGACTCCGCGGTGCAGACAGCAAGCTTAAAGCCGTCGCAGGCAACAACGTTGATCTCGTCCTCCGCAGTCTTAATGAAACAACCGTTGAGCACAGGTCTGGGCTCGTTAACACCCATAGCATAAGAAACCTTTGAGAGCATCTTCTTAAGATGCGCCTGATTTATAACGAATCCTTTCTCGGAAACAAGATCGGGAATTTCAGGAAAATCTTCTGCTTTAAGCGCTCCGGTGCGGTGAGAGCTCTTTCCGCACTCGAATAATACGCTAAGCTTGTCGTCAACCGTAAGAGTGATGTCCTCACCGTCCATAACGCGGAGAGTCTGATTAAACTTCTGCGCGTTGATTATATAAGAGCCCTGTTCAAGAACCTCGCAATCAACGGTTATTCTCATTCCCTTTTCAAGGTCGAATGCAGTCATTGTGCAGCTGTTATCTGAATTAGCCTCAATAAGAATTCCCTCAACTGCGGTGAGAGTGCTCTTATTTGAAACAACGTTCATAAGAGGAGCGATCTTGTTACTTATTTCCTGTCTGTTAAATGTGATTTTCATAATAATCTCCATTCCGCCGCCATAGCGGCGGCACAAAAATATTGATAATTTAAATGTGTTCGCAAAGCGAACCAAAATGGGACGAGTCCCATTTTGAATTTAAATTTCAAGGCATGAACAGTTGCATTTGGATTTTAGAGAAAACAAACTTTCACGCCTTGCTCCTTTCACGGATATGTTTCGTTTTTTTCTTATTATAGCATAGATCAGAGGGGATGTCAAGGG
>JAZLAO010000149.1:0-5697 GCA_045613205.1 Eubacteriales bacterium
GCTTTTTGCACCGGGAAAAAGGTATCTCGGGTCCATTTCTTTTGGCGCACCCTCAAAACGCGAAAGGGGTGCAATTCCGCACTTGTCCGCTCCCGCCTCGTACGCCGCTTTTTTAATCATCTCGCTGGTTAACATAGGTCCTCCAATCTTATAAGAGCATTTTTTATATTTGAATAAATTAACTTACCGTTTAAAACTTCGCTTTCTATATAAGCGTTATCAAGAATATACGGGCGCAACACAGCTGAATGATTCGGTTCGCACAAATCAAAAACCGAGCCTAAATGCCGTCCGTATTTTATGTATGAATCAAGTACGCGTATGGGGTTGGCATTTACGCGTGTCGCAAGCTTCATGGAGGGGAACAGCCCCTCGTATAGGTGAACGTCCTCGGGACGAATGAAATTGGTGCAGTCAAAAATTCTTTTAAGATTTTCCTTTTTTGAAAGGAATTCGCGGCATACTCCCGAAAATTCAAAACCGTTATCCATTTTTGCAATATCGCTTTCGTGAGATACAAGGTTGTCGTGGAAGGTGTGCGCGGAGCAGAAATTAAGGCAGCCGCTGTTTGCGAGAGCGTAAAGTCCTTTTCCGTTTTCGTCGCACCATTTTTTTATATCGCGGATAGCGTCAAAATCTCGGTTTAATTCGCGCCCAAGGTAAAAGCTGTCAAAGTATTCCGCAAGATATTCCATGCCGAGCGGTGAGCCTATTCCCATGTTGACCGAAGCGCGCACGTCAACACCCTCAAAATTAGATTTGACGAATTTTGCAATAAGCGGTGAGGCGGTAGTAACCGAGCCTAGCTTGAAGCTTTCAGAAATGAAGTCCAAAGTGTCGCCAATTCTTGAAAAAAACTCCCTTGACTGTGAGTCTTTGCCATAGCAGGTCGCGTTAAAAAGAACGTTGAAGGCAATATTCTCCCGCGCGAGAAGCGAGAGGTCAAAAATCTGTTTTTCCTTTGCTGCTTCGGGCATCATATCGCCTCTTTTCAGCTGATTGTTTCTTCCGTTTGGAAAGTCACCGAAGGAAAAATAAACCTCAGATATTTTGTCCTTATGTTCGATAATTTTTTCGATAAATTCGAAACCTTCAAAAAGCTGATATCCGACCGAGAATTTCATTTTTACAAAATCCTTTCGTTTTCTATATTGACTATATCACAAAACGGTGTTATAATCTATAATAAACAAAGCCAAAAATTTAACAAACCAAACTTGGAGCAAAAAAATGGAAGTTTTTGAGATAAATCCTCATATAAGATACGCAAAAAGAAAAAAAGGGGATTTTGATGTTCGGCGCAATATCAGCGTGTGCTACGATTCGCGGCTTTTTTATTTTGAAAACGTCACCGGCTCGATTACTGTCAACGGTAAAAAATATAACGTATCAAACAAAACCGCAATCTTTCTTCCACCGTCGAGCCATTATATTTTTAATTTGAGTTTTTCTGATGATCCGTGGGTCTACGTCATAAATTTCGACCTTGTCACAACGTACAGCTATATTAAGGACTCTCTTGGAACGGCGTATGTAAACACCTTTGACCCTAAAAAAGTCACAAGATACGATTTGCCGCTCGAATTTTCCGAGCCTGTCATAAAGCAGGTCGGGGGCATCTCAGGGTTTCTTTCAAGTTGCGTCGAATGCTTCGAAAAAGACGGAAGCTTTAAACTGGAGCGTTCGTCGGCTATGCTTAAGCTTGCCTTGCTTGAAATTATAGATACGCATAATGTTTTGCGTTCTCCGCTGTGCGAGAAGATACTTAAATATGTGCGTGAGAATTATTCGGACACCTCAATGACAAACGAGTCGATAGCCGATAGGCTTAATTATCATCCGTACTACGTCAACAGGATTTTTAAACGCGAGCTTGGAATTTCCTTGCGTTCTTACATTATAGATTATAGGATTTCGGTTGCCCAAAATTTGCTTACCCTTGAAAACGACAGTATATCCGAAATCGCATACCGCGCCGGTTTTTCCTCACCGTCGTACTTTGTTAAGACCTTTAAGGAAAGAGTCGGTATGACACCAAGGACGTATAGAAAAACAAGGCTTCTCATAGAGCTTTGATCGTTAGCCGTAAGGTGCGAAGCAGTTTTGAAAGAATAGATTTTTTCATAGACGAGCCAAATTTTTTGAGGAATATGCGGATATTCAAGAAAAATTTGGTGATGTATATGGGAAAATCTATCTTTCCAAACCTTATCAGTTCGATTTTCTTACGGCTATCCATCTTGCAAAAAGCAAATTTGTGTGATATACTAATATCAAATGAAAGAAACGGAGCAATAATATGAAGATAAAAGAGGGATTCGTACTTGAAGAGGTAGGAGGGGAGTATCTTGCGGTTGCCGTCGGCGCGCTTGCGGGCAGCTTTAACGGAATGGTAAGGCTTAATGGCACGGGAGCTTTCCTTTGGAACCTTTTGAATGAAAAAAATCTTACACGTGACGAGCTTGTAGGTGAGGTTGTTAAGGCTTACGAGGGCGTAACGCGTGAGGACGTGCTTCCGGGTGTTGTAGCCTTTGAGGAAAAGCTTCGCGCGGCGGGGATAATAGAGGACTGATGGAAAATACAGCAACAAGGCGTATAGAGGATGAGCTTTCAAAGCATGGAACATATGCTGCCAACACCGTCGGTGTCAGCATGCGGCCGCTGTTTAAAACCCACCGCGATGCAGTGGTGCTCAAAGCCGTAGACGGAGAACTAAAGAAATACGACGTCGTTCTTTATACTAACAACAGCGGAAGCTATTTGCTTCACAGAATAATAGGAAAAAAAGAGGACTTATACGTAATCCGCGGGGATAATACCTACGTCAAGGAATACGTGCCGAAGAGCCGCGTGATAGCATATATGGTCAGCTTTAACCGAAAGTGGAAGCATCACACGACGGACGAGCCCGGATATAAATTCTACTCAAGAATGTGGAATTTTATTTATCCGATTCGCTTACCGGTTCATAAATTCTTCGCGCTCCTGCGAAAAATAAAAAGAAAATTCTCAAAATAAAAATGCTTTAGCAAAAGACGCTAAAGCATTTTTGTTTTGAGAACGCATATAAATTCATACCGAAATAGAGCTTTCTATAATTTTTGAAAAATCCTCTGCCGATATTCTTTCTATTCTGCCTTTGCCTACTTCGTCAACGAAAACGGCATCAATGAATCCGTCGCTGTATTTTTTGTCATGCACAATAAAGTCAAGTGCACACTTGACGTTGCCCTCGTAAACGGTGGGCAGTCCAAGCTTCTTCAGAATTGGTATAAGACGCGCTCTTACAGCGGGGGAGCACATCGGAATCATTCCAAGCGCAACGCATTCTCCGTGACAAAGCTTGTTTATATCTGAGCCTGCTTCGATTGCGTGTCCGAAAGTGTGACCGAAATTTAGTATTTTCCGTGGTCCGTTTTCTTTTTCGTCTGCTTCAACTACGTCACGCTTTATTATGAGTGAGCGTATTATTATATCCTCTACGTCGAGAGAATCTCCCTTTTCAAATACTTCAAAAAGCTTAGCATCCGAGGTAAGTGCCATTTTCACACTTTCCGCAAGACCTGCCGAGAGCTGTCTTTGGGGGAGAGATTTCAGCGTGTCAACGTCAATAAGCACGCGCTTCGGTTGATAAAATGCGCCAATTACGTTTTTCACACCCTTAAGGTTAACAGCGCATTTTCCGCCTATAGAGGAGTCTACCTGTGATAGCAGGGTAGTGGGAATATTGTAAAAATCAATACCGCGCATGAACGTAGCCGCGGCAAGACCTCCAAGGTCACCGATAACTCCGCCGCCGACCGCTACTATGCAGTCTCCGCGCGACATTTCAAATTCAAGCATAACGTCAAGAATTTTTGTGAGAGTGGCAATGCTTTTTGAAGATTCCCCCTCTTTAACCGTGAAAATAACGGCTTCCTTGGAATTTTCAAGTATTTTTTGAGGATATTCCTTGGGGACTCCCGTGTCGGTCAATATAAACACCTTTCGATTTAGATTGAGAAGCTCATCTGCTTTTTCAAGAATACCGCTACCCACTAAAATATCATAGCTGCTATTGCCGAGGTGCATATTTAAAACCGTGCTGACAGAGTTCGGATATGAATTTGTCTCGCGCTTTTTTGCACCGGCGTTTTTATCGGACAGAATCGCGGCTTGATATTTTTTTGAAATCGACATCGTGCTTTCTAAAAAGTCAACGTAATAATCAAGAAGTGCGTTGTCTTCTATGAGCTCGGAATTGCGTCTTATGACTTCCTTCTCTCTTTCTCTGTCGTAAATTTCAAGTCCGTTCGTTTTTTTGTAAAGAGCTATCTCTTTTGCGGCTTTCATCCTTTCTTCGAAAAGCTTTGCCATTTTTGCGTCAACTTCGTTGATGGTCTGTCTTGCTTTGTCAAGTAAGCCCATATCTTTTTTCTCCGTAATTTACTGTTTGTTATTTTATTAGTGAGCAAACCAGAATCAATATTCCTAAGAATGCAAAATTAAATAATGAAAATTTTACAATATATCTTCGGGTGTGACCGGGGTCCTGCTTTGAGTATTCCCTAAAGGTTATAAGGCTTGCGAGTGATGCTATCATAGTTCCCGCGCCACCGATGTTTACACCCAGCAAAAGCTCCTTGTAGTTATCGGTGAATTGAGATAGCAGAATTGCCGACGGCACGTTGCTTATAAACTGACAGGAGAGGGAAGAGAACACGAGAGTGTTCTTTTCAAGAAGGAATGAGAAAAAGTTTCGCACGACCTCTATTCGCGCCATATTTCCTGAGAAGATAAAGAAGAAAACGAAGGTGAAAAGCAGTCCGTAATCAACCGCAAGCAGCGCTTGCCTATCCAAGAGTAATATAGCAATCGGAATTATTATAAGTCCCCAATAATACGGAATGCTACGGAACACTATTAAAATCGAAAGGGCAAAGAGCAAAAGGTAGATTGCCGTTCTTAAAACCGGAAGCGACGCTGCCTTTTCCTCAATTATAAGCGGCTCGTTTTTTACGAAAATGAGGCAACAGGCGGTTATTAGCACTATCGATACGATAAACGGGATAAGCATTATCGAGATAAATTCGAGGTCGGGAATATTGAATTTTGAGTAGAGGTAAAGGTTTTGCGGATTTCCGAAGGGAGTCAGCATGCCGCCGAGATTTGCGGCAATGTTCTGCATAATAAAGGTAAACGCCATATATTTTTCCTTGCCCGTAGTATGCAGAACGAAATACCCGAGGGGCAAAAACGTGAGCAGCGCCATATCGTTTGCGATAAGCATTGAGCCTATAAAGGTGACGTAAACCAAGACGAGAATGCAGAGCTTTGTGGTTTTGAATTTTCTTATAATGGCTTTGGCAAGTGTGTAGAAAAAACGTATATTCTTAAGAGCGCACACCACGGCGAGAACGCAAAAAAGGCAGGTGAGCGTTTTAAAATCAAAATATCCGAGATACTCCTTGTCGGGCGGCACGATAACAGACGTAACCAAGGCGGCAAGCGCGGCTATAAGCATTACCGCGTTAGTCTTAACGAAAGGCAAAATTCGCTTCATAAGAACCTCAAAAGAAAAAATTCAAATCAATTGTATCACTGCTTCATAAGAAAATCAATACGTTTTTGAAATTTACGTTAAGTTACGGGTGAGAGCCTTTGACCTTAAGGTTGGCTCTCACCCGTATTTTTATTTTTTCCATGTGTGTGGGCTGA
>JAZLAO010000150.1:0-2655 GCA_045613205.1 Eubacteriales bacterium
GTAGATTGCTCACGCGTTACTCACCCGTCCGCCACTAAACAAATTACCGAAGCAACTTGTTCCGTTCGACTTGAATGTGTTATGCACGCCGCCAGCGTTAATCCTGAGCCAGGATCAAACTCTCTAAAAAATTGTATATCTCATCTCTACCCTAAAGTAGAGTCGATACCTTATTTAGAGCTATATTTGTCTTAGCTTCTTCTTACTTTTTTGAGTATTCTTTCTCAATGTGTTTTAACGAGATTCCTCTGCACTTTTCAGTGCTTTAAGAAATTTCTTGTTGTTCAATTTTCAATGACCAAGTGCCTCGCGCTTCTCGCGGTCAGCTTGTCTATTATACCTTAAAAAGTCTTATTTGTCAAGAGTTTTTTTGATTTTTTTTTAACTTTTTTTAAAATGGGAACAACCGCCAAAAATAACAATCTCAAGTTTAGTTTTTTGTTGATACTGCACAAACAGATTATTCGACGTTTCATTTCCAAAAAATTCACACATTGGGTATTGACAACCAAAGGTCAAGGTGATATAATAATTTTAGCACTCAAAAGATGTGAGTGCTAACTGCGTGAAAAGGAGAGTTATATATAATAATGAAGAAAAAGCAATTCAAAACAGAATCGCAAAAGCTGCTTGACATGATGATCAACTCGATATACACCCACAAGGAGATATTTCTTCGTGAGCTTATATCGAACGCAAGCGATGCTATAGACAAGCTCTATTTCCGCTCGCTGACAGATACCGAAATATCGATCGGCAAATCCGATTACGCAATTTGGATTTCAGCCGACAAGGCAGCAAGAACGCTTACTATTTCCGACAACGGCTGCGGAATGTCCAAGGACGAGCTTGAAAACAACCTCGGAACTATCGCAAAAAGCGGCTCTTTCGACTTCAAGCGCGATAATGACCAGGGAGAAAACGTTGACATTATCGGTCAGTTTGGCGTAGGCTTTTACTCCGCGTTTATGGTTGCGGACAAGATTACCGTTCGCACGAAGCAATATGGCGAGAGCGAAGCGAGCATATGGGAATCCGAGGGTGTTGACGGTTACAGGATAGGTGAATGTGATAAGGAGAGCTTCGGAACTGAAATTGTGCTCCACATAAAAGAAGACGGTGATGACGAAAAGTATTCCGATTACCTTGAAGAATACAAAATCAGAAGCCTTATCAAGAAGTATTCCGACTATATCCGTTATCCTATAAAGATGACCGTTACAAGAAACGAAAAGAAAGAGGGCACGGAAAGCGAGTACGAGGAGGTTTCAAAAACCGAAGTACTCAACAGCATGGTTCCCCTTTGGAAAAAGGCACAGAGCGAAGTCACAGAAGAGGAATACAACAATTTCTATTCCGAGAAATTCTACGACTTTGAAGCGCCCCTCAAGGTTATAAGCCAAAAATCCGAGGGCACAGCGACTTACACAGCTCTTATGTTTATTCCCTCTCATGCTCCGTACAACTATTACACAAAGGAATACGAGAAGGGACTTGAGCTTTATTCCTCCGGCGTTATGATAATGGAAAAGTGCGCCGACCTCATCCCTGACTATTTCAGTTTTGTGAAAGGACTTGTCGATTCCTCCGACCTTTCGCTTAACATTTCGCGCGAAATGCTCCAGCACGACAGACAGCTTAAGGTTATGGCGAAGTCCATTGAGAAGAAAATCAAATCAGAACTTGAAAAGCTTATGAAACAGGACCGCGAGAAGTACGAAAAATTCTTTGATGCGTTCGGAATACAGCTCAAGTTCGGACTCTACTCTGATTACGGAATGCACAAGGACACCTTGCAGGACCTTGTTATGTTCAAGTCCTCTAAAGAGGGCAAATACGTCACCCTCAAGGAATACACCTCCTCAATGAAAGAGGAGCAAAAGGCTATTTATTATGCTTGCGGCGAAAGCGTTGAAAGAATCGAGATGCTTCCGCAGGTTGAGTCGGTCAAAGAAAAGGGCTACGAAGTTCTCTACCTCACCGATGACGTTGACGAATTCGCTCTCAAGATGCTCGGCAAATACGACGACAAGGAATTTAAAAACGTAACAACCGAAGCGCTTGACATTGCTACCGACGAAGAAAAGGAAGCAATCAAGAAGGAAAACGAGAGCGCTGAGGAAATGCTCAACTTTATGAAAGAAGGCATTGGCAAGGTTTCTGCAGTTAAGTTTACGAACACTCTCAAAAACCACCCCGTCTGCCTTTCCACCGAGGGCGACCTCTCGGTTGAGATGGAAAAAGTGCTTAAGAGAATGCCCGGTGCGGAAGAGGGCGCACCGACAGCCACCGTAGTTCTCGAAATCAACTCCGCGCACCCGATAGCAAACAAATTGAAAGCTCTTTACGAGGATGACAAGGATAAACTTGCAAAATACGCAAAGATACTCTACTCCGAGGCCTGCCTTATAAGCGGTGTCGGCATTGACAATCCCGTAGAGCTCACCGAGCTTATCTCGGAGCTTATGATTTAAAATCAAATCCGTTGCATTTTAATCGTGATAAACTGCACTTAAAAAAAGAAAAACGTAGAGTCTGCTTAGATTCTACGTTTTTGCTTTTTATTGTTTTAGAATTAATAATAAATTACCAAGTCCACCATCTTCGACCATGTCGCATATCTTCATATCGCGAAAAACATACGGAAATAACAAT
>JAZLAO010000151.1:0-16220 GCA_045613205.1 Eubacteriales bacterium
CTCCCATTAAGTGATAAAAATGAATTTTTTAGCGCAATAATTATATAACAACTACCGAGCTTTGTCAAGAGATTAGCGGATATAGAGTTGTTTTTTGTGTATATTTCCCATTTTTTCTTTTTTTGAAAAAAATACTTGCAAACTTGCAAATTTTACTGTATAATATTCGTAATTATTAATTTTTTGAATTAAACAGCCGGAATTCCGGTGGAATGGAGTGAAAAATGAGAGAATACAACTTGCTTAGGCAAAACGACCCCGAGCTCTTTGCGGCAGTTATGGATGAAACAGGCAGGCAAAGAAACAAAATCGAGCTTATCGCATCCGAAAACTTCGTATCCGAAACGGTTATGGAGGCAAACGGGACAACCCTCACTAATAAGTATGCGGAGGGATATCCCTCAAAGCGCTATTACGGTGGATGCGAATACGTTGACGTGGTTGAAACCATTGCTATTGAGAGAGCAAAGAAGCTCTTTGGTGCGGGATATGCAAACGTTCAGCCTCATTCGGGCGCGCAGGCAAATATGGCTGTGTTCTTCGCACTTCTCACCCCCGGTGATACCGTTCTTTCAATGAACCTCGCTCACGGCGGTCACCTGAGCCACGGCTCGCCCGTAAATATGTCGGGTAAGTATTGGAACATCGTTCCTTACGGTGTATCCGAGGCTACGGGAACCATAGATTACGAGGAGGTAAGAAGACTTGCACTTGAATGTAAGCCCAAGCTCATACTTGCCGGTGCATCGGCTTATCCGAGAATAATTGATTTCAAGAAGTTTTCCGAAATTGCCAAAGAGGTTGGCGCATACCTTATGGTTGACATGGCACACATCGCAGGTCTTGTTGCTGCAGGCGCACATCCCTCACCCGTGCCTTATGCCGACGTAACCACAACGACCACGCATAAAACTCTCCGCGGTCCAAGAGGCGGTCTTATCCTTACCAATGACGAGGAGATAGCGAAGCTTATAAATAAGGCTATATTCCCCGGAACGCAGGGCGGTCCGCTTATGCATACTATCGCGGCAAAGGCAGTTTGCTTCGGAGAAGCTCTTAAGCCTGAATTTAAAAGCTATGCAGAACAGATAGTTAAAAACACCGCTACTCTTGCAGATGCTCTTCTTGCCGAGGGCTTCAAGCTTGTTTCAGGCGGAACGGACAACCATCTTATGCTTGTTGACCTCACCGGTATGAAGGTTGATACGGGTAAGGAAGCCGAGCACCTTCTTGATGAGGTCGGAATTACAGTCAATAAGAATGCTATTCCGTTTGACACTCAGAAGCCGTTTGTGACAAGCGGTATCAGAATCGGAACTGCGGCAACAACCACCCGAGGATTTAAGGAAGAGGATTACGTAGAGGTTGCAAAGCTTATATCAATGACTCTCAAGGATTTCGACGGAAACAAAGAAGAGGTTAAGGCTCGTGTAGCAGCTCTTTGCAAAAAGTATCCTCTTTACGAATAAACGCACAGAAAACATGAAAAAGCACGGATTTTGCCGTGTTTTTTCGCTTTTATGCGCTATTTGAGCCTAAAAATATTGACTTTGACACAGTTAGGATTTATAATATTAAAAAAGCATTTTTGGAGGTATCTATGTTAGAAAGAAATGAAATAGACAAAAAGTACAAATGGGATTTGAGTGTGATTTATAAAGACGACGAGGCATTCGCTGAGGATTATGCAGCGGCTGAAAAAATGATAAAAGCTTTTTCTGCTCACGAGAAGACCATGACGAAGAGTGCAAGGGACTTTCTTTTGGCATATAACGATATGACGAAGATTGAAAATCTTATCAATCGTCTTTGGCAATATGCGTCCTTGAATTTCTCGCTCGACACCTCTAATAATAAATATCAGTCGTTGAATGCAAAGGTGCAGAATCTTGCCGTTTCGGCAGGCGAGGCTTCGTGGTTTTTCACTCCATATATTCTTAAGCTTGAGAAAGCTACTATCGACTCTTGGATTTCCGAGTGCCCTGAGCTTGAAACCTATCGCAGAAATATCGAGAAGACTCTTATGGAAAAGCCGCATACTCTTTCGGATGAGTGCGAAAAGCTTATGTCAAAGATGCAGGACTGCCTTGGCAGTCACAGCAATATCCGTTCTATATTCTCAAACTCGGATTTGAGATTCGGAAAAATCAGAGACGAGGCGGGGAAGAGTGTAGAGCTTACCGACACGACCTACGTGATAAGACTTATGAGCTCAGAGCGGCGAGTAAGACAGGCAGCATTTAGAACGCTTTACAAAACCTATGAGCAGTTTGGAAACACTTATGCGACTATGTATAACGGCAGAGTGAAGGAAAGATGTACTCTTGCTAAGGTGAGAGGCTTTAAAAATTCTATTACCGCATCTACCTTCAGTGACGAGGTTACTCCCGTAATATACAATAACCTCATTGATTCGGTACATAAGGGACTTCCGACTCTTTATAGATATTATGAGCTTAAACGCAAGGTTCTCGGACTTGATAGGCTTCATATGTATGATTTGTATGCGCCTCTTATCGGCTCGCTTGACCGCAAGTACGATTACGATGAGGCTGTAGCCGAGGTCCTTAAGACTGCTGAAATATTCGGTGAAGAGTATTATGAAAATCTTAAGGCCGGACTTCTTGAACGCGGATGGGTTGACGTATATCCCACGAGAGGAAAGCGCGGAGGCGCATTCAGCTCGGGCTGTCCCGGAACTGAGCCGTATATCCTTCTCAACTATAACGGCACGTACGACAATGTGTCGACTCTCGCTCATGAGGCGGGTCACTCTATGCATAGCTGGTTTTCGACTCACTATAATGAGCCCCATAATTCAAATTACACTATATTCGTTGCCGAGGTTGCTTCAACCGTTAATGAGCTTCTTTTGGCTCACAGAAAGCTCCGCGAGTGCAAGAGCGATGACGAAAAGCTTTATATCCTCAACAACCTTATGGAGACCTACAAAGGAACTCTTTACCGTCAGACTATGTTTGCGGAGTTTGAGCGTGATATGCATGCTCTTTGCGAGCGAGGCGAGCCTCTGACCGCAGACCTTATGAACAAGAAATACTACAAGCTTGTCCGCCGTTATTTCGGCCCTGACGTAGTGTGTGATAAGCAGATAGCTTATGAATGGATGCGTATACCGCATTTCTATACCTGCTTCTACGTTTATAAGTATGCAACCTGCATTTCTGCAGCATCCGCTATTGTAAAGCGTATCGAAACCGAGGGCGAGTCCTACATCAATAAATATATAGACTTCTTAAAGTGCGGCGGTGCTAAATCTCCTCTTGACAGCTTGCTTGTAGCAGGTATTGATATGACCGACCCGAGTGTAGTAAACGGTGCGATTGAGGATTTTGCGTCCTGCATAGAACAGTTTGACGAAATATACGCAAAAAGGTAAAGCAATGCGCATAGCTGAAAAATGCGCCACAGTCTCTTTCTTTGTTTTGATTGTTTCCGCTTTGCTTGTACTTGCGGCATTTGCGCATGTTACGCAGAGCTGCGGTGAAGAGATAGCGAGCTATGACGTTTCGGTGAACGGAGACGGCTCGGTGACCGTTAAGCTGTACTGTCAAAACGGAGAATATCGACTTGTAATTTCGGGCGATGGGGAGATGCGTGAATATTCCTCCTCTGACGAAATTCCGTGGCTTGAATATTCTGACCGAATAGTCGGTGTAACTGTAGAAAAAGGCGTTATGGGCCTGTCAAAATTCTTTTTTCAAGCCTGCTCCGCTCTTAAAGAGCTGTGGGTGTACGAAACTCATCTGACCTTTGTTGCAGATAAACAGTATATCCCGTACACAGTGAAGATTTACGGTCATTTTAATTCAACGGCACACTTTTACGTTTTTGAAAACTATCCGTCAAGGTTTTTCTCTATATGCGATTTTTCCGATTCTGTGTGCTCGACTTGCGGATTCACGTGTGAAAACCACAGTGGAGGCAAGCCAAGCTGCACCGAGCGAGGAAAGTGCGAAATATGCGGAGCGGAATACCTTGATTTTTCGGGACACAAATTATCTGCTCTCGTTCCGAAAAAGACGGCAACCTGCTATTCTCCCGGAATGTCAGCACACTATCTTTGTCTTTTTTGCGATGCGATTTTTGATGAAAACGGTGAGCCTACCGAAAAAGCAGACCTTGAAATTACTGCGGGACACGATTTTGGCGAGCTGAGAAAATACGCTGCTCCAACCTGTACTGAGCCGGGCTCTATAGCCCACTATGAATGTTCGTTTTGCCACGAATTCTTTGGCGAAGATAAGGAAAGGGCGGGGGATATTCTCATATCAGCCCTTGGTCATGTGGGTGGTAAACCAACCTGTATTTCGGGCGCTGTGTGTGAAAGATGCGATACCGTTTATACCGAACCGGATTTGATAAACCATAGCTACAGTGAAGAGGTAAAATACAGTCAAACTCTGCATTGGCGCGAGTGCGCTTGCGGTGATAAAACCGACGAGAGTGAGCATACCTTGACGAATAAAATCGTTAAAGCACCGACAGAATCGGAAATGGGAATTCTGGAATCCTCCTGTATCTGCGGTTATAAAGATAACAAATATATCCCAAAACTTGCACCTGCGGTTAATGATAACATTAGTGACGGCAGTGCTTTCCCAATTTATAAGCTTATCATTATAATCGTATTCTCGGTTTTGCTGTGCGCCTCTCTGACTGCAATAGTTATAATAATCATAAAATACAAAAAAGCGTGACGCGCATTTAGGCGTAACTCAAATAACTAAAATCCCCTCATCAATTGTTCTGAATATAGAAAAACGAGATAGCTTTGCAGTATAGGCTGCATTGTCTATCTCGTTTTTTGTTGGGTCATGCCTAAGTGCGACAGTTTAGGGTTATAATCAAAAGCTCATCTGTATAAGGGTGATAAAATGAAATTTCCGAGCAGGTGAGGTCATAACCCTCATCACGTCCGACTCCGTAAAGAAAATCTCCGACGAGTGGGTGTCCTATATAAGCCATATGCACCCTTATCTGATGTGTTCTTCCGGTATGCAGCGTGACCTCGCATACCGCGTTTTTGTCCTCGGTTATTCCGATGACTTTGTAATCGGTGATTGCTCGCTTGCCGTCTTCTCTCACAACTCTTAAAATGTTTCCCTCAGTCTGTCTTGCTATCGGCGCGTCAATCCGTCCCGATTCTTCTTTTGGTATTCCGCTGACGGTGGCTATGTATTTTTTGTTTATCTTTCTCTCTTTCATTTGTCTGCCAAGCTTTGCTGCGGAGAAGGGATTTTTTGCAATGATAACTATTCCTCCCGTGCCTCTGTCAAGTCGGTTTATTGCCCTGAAAACGAACGGTGCTCCAAGATAGGAGCAAACAGCATTTGCGAGAGTCGGCAGGTGGTTTCCGCGCGAGGGGTGCGTCGGCATATCCTTCGGCTTGTTTACGGCAAGAATGTGTTCGTCCTCGTAAAGTATGTCAAGAGGAATATCTATGGGTTCAATATTTTCGCTTTCCTCCGTCGGAAAAGAAACAGTAACCTCGTCACCGCGCGTCACGAGCGCGCGCATCGTGACTACCTCACCGTTAAGCTCAACGCCTCCGAATTTTACCTTTGTAATAAGAGAGGTGGAAAACCCGATGCGCTTGAGGTAATCTGACATTCTTATTCCGCCTTTAATATTTTCTGCTTTGAAGCTGATTTTTTCCATTACATTCACACTTCTCGTTTTTTATAATTATAACACGAATTTTCTTGATTTTCAATGTTTGGATTAATTTGGCAGAGCATTGTTGAAAAATGGGGAAAATTATGATAAAATGTTTTTAACTAATTTTCTAAGAGGTTATGCAATGAATAGAAAAATCGTTCTGATTCTTATTTTCCTCTCGATTTTTGCCGCGCTTTCCTCGGGTATCATAATTTATGAGGCTGTAACATGGAACTCTCGCGACTCAGATAATGAGTCGGTAAAATTGAGCGCCCCAGAGGTCGTATTAGATGGTTGTCGGGCGTACTGGGATTCTGTTAATAATGCTGAAAAATATGAGGTATCTTTAAACGGAGAGCTTTCATATATTGATAAAACTATAACTGAAATAACACTTAAAGACGGGCAGTCGCTCAAAATCCGCGCAATAGGCAATGAAACCGTCTATCTAACAAGCGAGTGGAGTAATACCGTCACGTATAACGCTCCGATAATTCAAAAATTGCCTACTCCTGTCGTAAGTATAAACACTGACGGAATTGCTGTGTGGGCGGCGGTAAACGGAGCTGTCGGATACGTTTATAAATTTGATGATGAGGCAGAGTACTTTACCCGCTCAACCTCCGTTCAGCTTCTGTCAAATCAAGCAATTTGCGTAAAGGCAATCGGTGACGGAATAAATAATCTTGACAGTGACTACAGCGAAAGAGATACCTATGTTCCGCCCGAGCCTCAAAAGCTTGCAACGCCTAAGCTGAATATATCGAAGAACGGCATTGCCTCGTGGGATGCTGTTGAGGGGGCTGATGCATACGTCTACATAATAAACGGCAGCTTGGAAAACACAACCGAAAGCACCCAAATTCAGCTTTCTTCGGGAATGCGCGTGCGGGTAAGGGCCGTGTCCTATTCAGATGCGTATGTTGACAGTGATTTTAGTGAAGAAAAAAGCTATACGGAAGTATCACCCGACCCCGAGCCTGCCCCCGACCCTAACCCTGAGCCTGAGCCCGAACCAAACCCTGAGCCTGAGCCCGAACCAAAACCCACACCGCCAAAGCTTCCAACGCCAATTTTGACGGTATCTGACGACGGTCTTGCAGCTTGGACCGAGGTTGTCGGTGCTGTAAAGTATGTTTACAGAATTAACGGCGGAGAAGAAACCGAAACCACATCAACCTCTGTTCAACTCTTGTACTGTCAAAAAATTACTGTAAAGGCGTGTGGCGACGGCGAAAACTACACCGATAGTGATTATAGCTCAGAGTTAACCTATATTCCTCCTTCGCCAGACTTTCTCAAGTTCGAAATAAGCGAAAAAATACCGAGTGAATCGGATGCCTTTTCCTTGCCGAAAGCTTCTGATTACGCGGAAGATGATTATGTAAAGCTTCTTAAAAAACATTTTGAGGATGCGGAAAATTATTTAGGTAACGAGTATCCGATGCAGTCGGGCTATTCATTTTATGCAAAACCGTACGATACCGTTTATTTATCGGTTTGGCTTGATAATCCTCGGCAGTATGAGATTTTGTCAATTAAATTTAACGGTGTTAAATATGTTTCAGGGACTAGCCTTTTTGCCTTTAACACCGAAAAAGACGGAAAAATTTACACCTGTGTATATACGCAGGTAACTCTGCCCGGGGAAGCTTACGAGGAATTCACATATACGGTTTCGGAGATTGAATATATTGAAAATGTTTGCGTTGAAAATACGAAGCTCGAAAATTGCAATTATTTGAAAATCGGTCTTCCGTATGAGGAAAACAGCTATGCAATTTCGGCTTTCAATTTTGAAAATCTCAATGCAAGCTCGATAGATTATAAATTTACGATTTTGGGAAGCGAAAAGCTCCTTGAAAAAATGGGCGGATGGCTCGGGCTTTTGCTCTATCGTGGCTCCGAGATAGCATATAACGGCAGTTTAATGCTTGGGGAGAATTCTGTTTCGGTTTCGGGACTTATTGAGAATACCGAATACACCTCTGTCATATATCTCTATGCAGATTTGCATGACGGCCGCGGAGTGACAGCTCACATGCTTTACTATTCAAGTATAATAACCGAATCGGCAATAGAGCTTGTTAAGCTTGATGTCGGAATGAAATATGACAGTGAGGAAAAACGTTATTATCCGGAAATATCTGTGAAAACAGTATTGAATAACGAAAGTACTCAATATATAAAGCTTGAGCTTTACGATAAAGACGGAAACCTGTTTTACACGGATTTTAATTTCGACGGAGAAGCCTTGATTTCCGACGGAATTTTAAACGGTGCCGATACGAAAGTCAAAATATATTACGCTGCCGATGAATATCCGCAGGGCAGGAGCATTGAAAAGGCGATATACGTTTACGCTCTCGGTGAAATTAGCCTTTACGACAGTAGTTATTATTCGACGGTTGATAGTGTAATATATCGTTTCAGGCTAGGTAATGAATCGGGCTCCTATCCATACGTCAAGGGGTTTAGATTTTTGCTGTATGACAAATCTGCACCTGCATATATAGCTGATAGCATTTTGAGCATCATGGATAATTCAAATGCGATAGATAACGCTAATTCGAAATATTGGGAAGCGTTCTATGAACTTGAGCGAGTGGATAAATATCTGTATCCGGATGAATACTCACGTCTTGAAAAAATAGTAAATGCGTACAAAGCTGATTGGATGGAGTTAAAAACGGCAAAAGAAATATTCGACGAATACTATTTTGACAAAACCGACAGAGCATTCTGGGAATCAGAGAGGCAAAAAGGGAAATATCTTTATGAAATAGTATACAGCGGTGATGACACCGAATCTGTGTCCGCAGTTTTGGACGAATACTACGTTGCGCTCGCGGATTATTATTCTTTGTATACCGATAAAGACTTTTTTATAAAGGTTATAGCAACTCTTGATAAAAACGACGGTGAAGCAGCGTATGAATTCGATTTCGGAGAGGTTGAAGCATCATTTAGTAGACCCGAATTTTCAAGTCAGCCGACGTATCCAAAAGAGTTGTCCTATGAAAACGGCAAAATTACCGTTGCACTTTCTAACGGAGATGACTCACCGTATTCTACTCTTAAAGCGGGATATATTTATAAGATTGTTATGACGAAGGGCGAGGATGATATAGTTATCTATACCGCAGAAAATCCAACGTTAGTAATAAACGATAGTGAGTGGATATCCGAATATATGCTTTTAGTCAAAAACGGTGGTTCTGATGACGATTTTAAAGTTTTACTTTTAAAACACGTAGGAGAATATTCGGACTTTGAAAGATTTATTATAGACGAATCGGATTTTAATTTTGGAGAGTGGAAGCTTTCGGTATACACAAGACTTTACGGTAAAGAATATCATGCCGAACAATACGAAAAATCGGCATCAATTACAGTCGTTATAAATCGAAAGCTGCCTCTGCCGACTGTGAAATTCGAGGGACAGTATGCGGTGTTTACTATTCCGGAGGATTTATGCTTTGACGGTGAATATGCTGTCGAAATCAAGGATAAGGACGGAAATGTAACAAGTACGACGGTGAAAGAAAATAGGATATTTGTTCCTGTGGGAAGCAGTCTGCGCGTAAAAGCCAATGGCTATGGATATTACAAGGATAGCGATTGGTCAGAATGGGTGACTCTTTCCGGTGAAGATGTTGAGTTCCCGTGGGTTGATTTTGGAAACTAGAGCAGAATTTGACATCGTTCACGCAGCAGATTTCATTCGCAACACGGATATAATCAGAAAAAGTGCAAGATTAGACCAAAAGTCTTTGCTTGCACTTTTTTGTGAAAAGTTCATAAAAAAAGCAGAAAATCGGAAAAGGGGAAAATTCGCTATGTGAATTTTTTGTACTTGCCTTTTATAAGCAAGCTCCCATAGGGTTTGCGGAAGATGTTAGCCCGATTCGCGCGACGTAGTTCTTAGAAACAACTCAACAATTTTGAATTTACTTCTTCAATACCTTTTTGCACCAAGTGCGTTTATTGCATTTAGGGCACTTTAAGTAACGGGTAGTTCCTCTATGCATCGCATTAAGTGCCTGCGTGTAGGTAGGAACAATCTCGTGACCGCAATGCTTGCACTTGTAAGCACCCACGCTGACCTCAAGCCTTAATGCATAGAAGCACGGGATCAGGAACAGCACGCAGAGCGAGAGTATGGCAACGAGCATCCATGGGCCCTCGGGCATGAAAAAGTTGACTATCGCTAACCCTCCGATCAATCCGATAATACTCACTGTTATGATCGTCCACATTGCATTCCAGATGATTTTGTCTTTGTTTTTCAGTTCTTTTGCCATATCAAGCAAAAGCTGTTCGTTTTTTTCATTATTATTTTCCATATTGATTTTCTCCCCATTTAATAATTCGTTAACGCTAATGCCGAGAATATTACAGAGCTTAAGCATAATCGAGGAATCGGGCATTGCAATGCCTCGTTCCCACTTTGATACGGCTTTGTCGGTGATACCGAGCTTTTCAGAAAGCTGCATTTGCGTTAAGCTTTTCTGCTTTCTGCACTCGGCAATAAATTTTCCTATTTTTATTTGATTCATATCCACACTCCTTTCGCATACATTATAACCGATATTACGGTAAAAAGTAAATCCACCAATGGTTTAGTAGGGAGAAATCAACCGTCTGTAGAGTGAAAATTTACCGATAAACAAGAATTTGTCGATGAGTTTATTATATAATGTAATCATTGACTTTTTAAGTGAAATATTCGGCTTGTTCCGAGTGTAAAATAATTCACGCCGTGAATTGTGAAATATTGCTCCTTTGTCTCAATGCGGTAAGGCGAAAATGCGGAAGATAAAGCAATTCAATATAGGTGGCAAGTTGCTCCGAATAAATCAATAAATAGTTTTTTGACATAATATCACCTATTTAGGAATATTATAGTACATTGAAACTTAAAAATTAACGGCTTGCCGTTGTATATCATCAATTCCAAAGGAATTGCATATCATCAACACATAGTGTTGTATCTCATCAAGTCGCAGAGAGATGCACGCTAAAGCGTGATGATATACAGCCCAAAGGGCTGATGATATCCACCACACTTCGTGCGGTGATGATATGCCAAGTCTGCGACTTGGATAAAAAAAGTCGTATCACGCATGATACGACTTTTTTGGTGCGGGAGACGGGAATTGAACCCGTACGGTAAAACCACACGCCCCTCAAACGTGCGCGTCTGCCAGTTCCGCCACTCCCGCGACAGCCATATCATTATACACTAAATAAATTGAAATGTCAATAGAAAAATCGCAAATTGTAGAAAAATATTTTTAAGATGCCAAAAAACTTTAAATTCATATGTTTTTATTACCAATTCGTATCTTCTTAGTTTTTTGTCTATATTTAATCTTATCTAAGTTTGACAAACATGCATTTTAATGTTATAATATGGGCAAACAATTAAAACCAAATTTTTATTTTATAACTTTTGTTTTGAGTTAATCAAAAGCTTTTACATGAGTGTATAATGTTGAATTACGTTGTGTCAATTAGCAAATAATTAAAAACAGCCTGATAAAAAATTATAAGCATATAACGATACATTCAGCTGAAGGGAGCAGTATGAAAAAAATATACAAATCAGCAGATGAGCTAATAGGAGGCACTCCGCTTCTTGAGCTTGGGAATATAGAGAAAAAATTCGGTCTTGAAGCTCGCCTATTAGCAAAGCTTGAGTATTTCAATCCGGCAGGCTCGGTAAAGGACAGAGTGGCAAGGGAAATGCTTGACGATGCCGAAAGACGTGGAATACTTACAAAGGACTCGGTTATAATTGAGCCAACGTCGGGAAATACCGGTATAGGACTTGCTTCTGTCGCCGCAGCGCGCGGCTACAGAGTGATTATCGTTATGCCCGAAACTATGTCTATAGAGCGGAGAATGATTATCGCGGCATACGGTGCCGAGCTCGTGCTCACCCCCGGAGATAAAGGAATGGCGGGCGCGATAGCCAAAGCCGAGGAACTCAAAAAAGAGATTCCCGGGGCATTTATAGCAGGGCAGTTTACAAATCCCGCAAACTCTCGCGCGCACTATCTCACGACGGGACCCGAAATATATAACGACACCGAGGGCGAGGTTGATATATTCGTTGCCGGTGTCGGCACGGGCGGTACGGTAACCGGCGTTGGCGAATATCTTAAAGAAAAGAAAAAAGACGTCAAAATAGTTGCGGTCGAGCCGAAATCGTCGGCAGTTTTGTCGGGCGGAAAAGCAGGCGCGCACGGCATTCAGGGCATTGGCGCGGGCTTTATTCCCGAGGTGCTGAATACTAAAATAATAGACGAAACAGTAACCGTAACCGAAGAGGAAGCCTACCAAATGGGACGCCTTATGGGTGAGTTAGAGGGCGTGCTCGTCGGCATATCCTCAGGCGCGGCATTATATGCGGCTGTAAAAACAGCGACACTTCCGGAGAGCAAAGGCAAAACCGTAGTTGTCTTGCTTCCCGACACGGGCGATAGATATTTGTCTACTCCTTTATTTAAAAAATAAGTTAAAATCTATTGAAAAAACCACCGAGTTGTGATACAATCAATGTATCAAATAATAGGTGGTTTTTTTATGAAATACGGAATGCCGGCTCTTGTCGAATGTAAGGATATAACCGAATGCGCTGCTGTTGCAAAGCAAAACGGACTTGATTTTGTTGAAATAAATATGAGCTTCCCGCAGTATATACCGCAAAACAGCGATGCCGAGCTTTACCATAAGCTTGCAAGCGAGTGCGGAATATTTTATACTATTCACGCAGACGAGCAGTTAAATCCCTTCGATTTTAACCCCGAGGTTTCAGAGTGTTACTTTAAGGTTATGGCGGACTGTATTGATTTTGCAAAGGAAATCGGCGCAAAAGTAATCAATATGCATCTTTTAAAGGGCGTATACGTCACGCTTCCCGACAAAGTAATACTTTTGACCGACGTTTACAAAGAGGTATATAGAGAGAGAGTAAAAGCTTTCATCGCTATGTGCGAAGAAAAGCTTGCGGACTCGGAGCTGAAAATAGCGATAGAAAACGTTGACTCAAACCCATTTACTGAAAGCCAGATAATAGCGCTTGAATACTTTATGAAAAGCGACGCTTTTGGCCTAACGCTCGATGTCGGCCATGACGATTGTCTTGCAGGTAAGGACAGACACGTATTTGAAAAATACCCCGAAAAGCTTATTCATATGCATCTGCACGACAGTGACGGAAAGCATCCGCATCTCCCGCTCGGTGAGGGACGGCTTGATATAAAATCAAAGCTTGCTATGCTTAAAGAGGATTCAACCTGCCTTATAGAAGTGAAAACGATAAAAGGTCTTTCCGACAGCGTCAGATATTTAAAGGAGAACTGATTCTGTGAAACCTGTAATGTATGCTAATCTTCACAATCACACAACGCATTCCGACGGTGTTTACACCCCCGCCGAGCTTATAAAGGTTGCGAAGGACGAGGGATACGGAGCTGTGGCGGCAACCGATCACGATACTGTAACTGCAAATTCCGATTTCAAAACCATATGCGCAGAAGAGGGGCTCGAAACCGTTTTTGGATGCGAGTTTTATGCTAATTGTCAAAAATATGCTGAATATTTTAGTGACTATCATCTCGTGGGATTTGACTTCGACCCGAATCATTCCGATATGAAGGAATATTTGGAAAAAAGAAGTGCTGATATGACCGAAAAGACTGAATATCTTTTCCATCTCGCAATGAAGGAGGATAAGCTTCCGAAAGGCATAACCTGGCAAGAGGTAATGGATTTCAATAAGGGAATTACCTGGCTTTGTAACGATCACGTTTTCAGAGCCATGGCAGCTAAGGGACTGGTTACCGAAAGGGAATGGCCGCATTATTTTAAAACTTGCTTTGCGGCGTCTTTCCAAAGAACGATAGGACTAAAGTCGAAATATCCGGTAATGGAAATTTACGACCTTATACCTTTGATTCACGATGCCGGCGGAATTGCCGTAATTGCCCATCCGGTCTACAATATGATGCTTTCGACGATTCCGGAGATGGTAAGTCACGGCGTCGACGGTATTGAGGTTTGGCATCAATCCATGGTTCGCGAAGGGTACGAGAGAGAGGCGCTGCGCCTAGCTCTCGAATACGGACTTTACATATCGGGCGGCGAGGATCATTCCGGCCTTTGCGGCGGTCAGTATAAGTTCTTCGAAAACCCGAGGGAAACAGGACATTGGGCAGAGCCCAAGTCCCTCGGAACAACCAAGGAATTTTTTGAAGAAATCAAAAACAAGAAGTTAATGCCGGGCAGAGAAGAAATAATCAAGTCTTATATGGAAGAATATCCTGAAGTCGAAATCCCTAAAATACAGTAAATGCGTGAGGAAAATAATATGAAACTTTATGCTAATCTACATTCACATTCTACTCATTCCGACGGTGAATTCACGCCGGCGGAGCTTGCAAGGGTTGCCAAGGATGAGGGATACGGAGCTGTTGCAATAACCGATCACGATACTGCGACCGCATATCCAGAGCTTAAGGCAGCTTGTGATGAGCTTGGCTTGGAAACCGTTTTTGGCTGTGAATTTACAGCTTTTTGTAAGGAGCTTAATTATAACTTTCACGTGACCGCGTTTGGTTTTGATCCCGAATACCCCGAAATGAAGGAGTATCTCCGTAGATGCAGCGCAACGCTTGCCGACCAAACCGAACAGCTTTTTGAAAGAGGAAAGAAAAACGGTTTTATTCCCTCAGCTATCACTTGGCAGGATGTGCTTGACCATAACAAGACTATAACATGGCTTTGCAACAACCATGTTTTTGCGGCAATGAAAGAAATGGGTCTTGCGGTTGATGCCGACTATCCTGCTTTCTTTGAAAACGTTTTCCGCCCCTACAGACGAGAAATTCCAAAGCTTTACGAGTTCTTGCCTATCGAGGAAATCATTCCTCTCGTAAAAGCAGCGGGCGGTATAGCAATTGTCGCGCATCCATATAAACAGATACATAATGTCCCGAAACTTCTGGAATACGGGATCGAGGGAATAGAGGTTTGGCATTCG
This sequence comes from Eubacteriales bacterium, assembly GCA_045613205.1. Classification (GTDB taxonomy): domain Bacteria; phylum Bacillota; class Clostridia; order Oscillospirales; family CAG-272; genus UBA1740. The sequence goes on from JAZLAO010000151.1 coordinate 14,729, forward strand.
ACTTTGACCACTGAGGAAAAGCGCGAAGCTTTGAAACTCGCTCTTGAAAACAATCTTTATATTTCGGGCGGAAGCGACCACGAGGGTATTTGCGGAGGTCAGTATAAGTACTATGAGTACCCCGAAAAAATGCATTTCTGGGCAGAGCCCTGCTCGCTTGGAACAACGAAAGAATTTTTCGATGAGATTAAAAATAAAAAGCTCATGCCAAACAGAGAAGAATACATAAAGAAATATATAGAGGAATACAAATGACTGCAAGAGAAAGATTTATTGAAATATATAAAAACAATATAAAGCGAGAGGGAGCGGATAAGCTGCTCGAATATCTTATCTCCTCCGACTTTTTCGTAGCGCCCGCAAGCTCAAGATTTCACTCGTCATACGAGGGCGGACTTTGCGAGCATTCGCTGAACGTCTACGATTGCCTTGTTTCCTATCTTGATACGAAAAGGGCAAAGGAAACATTCGGCTTTGATTATTCAAACGAAAGCGTAGCCATAGTATCTCTTCTTCACGACCTTTGCAAAATAGGCGTATACAAAAAAGGCTTCCGCAACGTAAAGGACGAAAAGGGAGCGTGGCAGAGGGTTGAAACCTTTGAATACGATGACCAGCTCCCGTATGGGCATGGAGAAAAGAGCGTTTACATTATTTCCGGCTATATGCGTCTTACAAGGGAAGAAGCATTCGCTATCCGTTATCATATGGGATATTCATCAACCGAGGATGCCCGAAACGTAGCGGCAGCGTTTGAGATGTTTCCTCTTGCATTCGCTCTCTCAACGGCAGACAGCGAAGCGACGTATTTCATAGAGGGCAAGAAAAAATAACAAATAAGATAAAGAAAGCGAAGGTATTCTGTTCAAAACACAGAAAATCTTCGCTTTCTTTATATAAAAACGCCCCTAAATCTCTTCGGTTTAGGGGCGTAACTATTTTTAATTATTTAGAGAACTTCTTACGAGCAACGTAAGAGGTGTGAAGTGCGTGGTGAGCTGCGTGGCAACCGTAACCGCCCTTGAAGTAGTTGTCGTAAACTTCCTTGATAACGGGGTTAAGGTGAGACTTACGCATTTCCATTGACTCATCCTGGTCGTAGAGAGCCTTAGCTCTTACAGCCTTGAGGTCAACGGTGTCACGAACGTGCTGAGGCTGGATAGGCTGACCGCCACCGTTTACACAGCCACCGGGACAACCCATGATCTCAACGAAGGTCCAATCAGCTTCGCCACTTGCAATCTTGTCCATAACCTTCTTAGCGTTTGCAGCGCCCGAAGCAACTGCAACCTTAATATCCATACCTGCGATATTGTAGGTAGCTTCCTTAAGTCCCTCGGTTCCGCGAACCTCGGAGAATACAAGCTCCTTGTTATCCTTGCCGGTAAGAACGTCGTTAGCAGTTCTGAGAGCCGCTTCCATAACGCCGCCCGTTGCACCGAAGATAACTGCAGCACCGGTATCAAGACCGAGAGGAGTATCGAATTCTTCG
>JAZLAO010000152.1:0-4800 GCA_045613205.1 Eubacteriales bacterium
GTCTCGCCTATATCGAAGGTTACGTCATCGTTTACGTAGGGCGCACCATTATCCCCGGGAGGATTTTCCGTATTATTTCCCTTTGTATTACAGGAGGTAAGGGTTATTAAAATAAGTAATAAAAATGCTAGTATACGTATTTTCTTCATTTGATTTCCTTAGCTTACCGTCAAATGCTTGTTGAATTTAAAAGTATATGTTTTTCGATATACGTTATTGTATCATATAACCCTGCGACGTGTCAAGAAAAAAGAGCTGGATATTATTATAAAACGCAAATCATCAATTGACTTATAGAAAAAATAGACATTCGATTTAATGAACGTAGGAGCAGTAACATTCCGTTCCTTTTTTATTGACATAAGGAAAAATATGTGCTAAAATATCCTTACATTAAAACAAAGGAAAAACTGTTATGAAAAACAAGCTTCTCAGCGGACTTTTTGGATTTTTCATCGTAATACTTATAATAACCTTCTCGATAGGTCTGCCGATTTACGTAAGGCCCTTCTACTACGCGCAGATAGATTCGCTTAATATTGAAAAATATTCGGGTGCCAGCAGAGAGGAGATAATTGAAGCTTACGACGAGGTGCTTGACTACCTCACACTTCCCGGACGCGAATTCGGCGCAGGTAAATTCAGCTACACCGAGGAGGGTAAGTCGCATTTCGTTGACTGTAAGGCTCTCTTTGACCTTAACCTTTACGCCTTCATCATTTCCTTTGTCGGCGCTGCGGTTCTTCTTATTCTTAACAAACGCGGTATGTTTGAGCTCTGGCGTCCCTTCGGTATGAATATCGCATTCTCGTCGGGCGCATATGCCCTTGGTGGCTTTGCCCTGATCGGTGGCGTGGTTGCTTTAGACTTTGACAAGGCCTTTACCATTTTCCATAGTCTTTTCTTCCCCGGCAAGGACAACTGGCTCTTTGACTGGAATAAGGACCAGGTGATACGCATTCTTCCTCAGGACTTCTTTATGAACTGCGCGATCCTTATTTTTGTATCAATAATCACCATTTGCCTTGGCTGTATTATATTCAGCATCATCGGCAGAGCAAAAAGATCGAGAGCATAAAAATAATTTGTTAATTTTTACTTGCAACATTGTAAACAAACGCCGATGGCCGTTGACACTCTACTCTGTTTTGTGTATAATTTTTATATAAAATATACTTATTATTTCTAAATCAAAACGGAGTAATTTATGAGAAATTATAACGGACGTCCATCATTCAAAGAACGGGCGGCGCAGTTTATGGCAGGAAGATACGGCATTGACCGTCTGTATTATTTCCTTCTTGCTATTTGCTTCGGACTTATTGTAATAAATCTTTTTGCAAATAATATTTTCATTTCTCTTGCGGAGACGGCTCTGTTCTGTTATACCTTCTACCGCGTAATGTCAAAGAACGTGTATAAGAGACAGCAGGAGAACGAGAGATTCATCAAGCTTGCTGACAAGCCTAAGAAATTCATCAATCTTCAGAAGTGCAAAAAGCGGGACAAAGCGACCCACGTTTACAAAAAATGTCCGTCATGCAAAAACAATCTTCGCCTGCCGAAGCAGAAGGGCGAGCATACCGTAGTATGCCCCTGCTGTAAGCATCGATTTGACGTAAAAATATAAAAAGTGCTGTCTCCATCTTTGGGGACAGCACTTTTTATTAGGCTCAAAAAATTCCTGAGTTTTTTAAAACAACCGCAACGGAAATTATAATCAACAAGGCGAGAATTGCGACCGCGACAATACGCACTTTTTTCCAAATCGAATAAAATCGAACCTTGCGCTCGTATTTTGATACGGGGTCACTACCATGTCTCATCTTGCGAGCAAGGCGACAGAGCCACTCGATATCCGACTTATTTATATCGTAGGATTTATCGAAGGCATTTTCCTCGTGAGCCAATATATTTCTTATTTTTCTATACTTAACAAGCCTTGCAAGAACCTCGCTTCTCTCAGGAAGAAACCTTAGCTCTACAAGTCTTCCAATATATGCAGAAACACCGCCGCGGGAAATGCCGAGTCTATCGGCGCAAGCGCTATCAAGCTCTTTATAAGCATTAAAAAAAGACATATTTATCTTGCTCATACCTTCCCCTTTCGCGGATTTAATCTTTCTTACATATATTTTACACTATTTCATATTTTTTTCAAGTACAATTATAAAAATAAATCATTTTTTCAAAACTTGATAGAAAAAACAGCTCTAAGAATATCAAGTTTTAATTTCTTACTTTATTTTTTGCAAATGATATGGTATAATGTATTCACATAATAATAAAACAAGAGGAAACTCAAATGTTATTGTTTGACATTTTAAATTTAATTATCGGCGTGGTATTTCTTTTATGCTACGGCTACCAGCTGATTTACCTTGTTATTGCCTACTCAAAAAAACCGGAAATCGATCCCCCTGCACCTGCGCATCGCTTGGCTATACTTATTGCGGCAAGAAACGAGTCAAAGGTTATACATAATCTTTTAAACTCGCTCAATGATCAGGACTATCCAAAGGATTGTTACAGCGTTTTTCTCGTCGCCGATAACTGTACGGATAATACGGCGGAGATCGCAAGAGGGCTTGGCGCAATCGTTTACGAAAGGTTTAACAAAACCGAGGTTGGCAAGGGCTATGCTATCGATTACCTTATAAAATCGATAGACCGCGACTTTGGCGATATCTACGACGCTTACATAATGTTTGACGCAGATAACACCCTTGAGCCGAATTATCTTACCGAGATAAACAAAACGTTCGCCCGTGGATTTGAGGTTATCTCCTCCTACAGAAATCCCTCTAATTACGGCGAAAGCTGGCGCGCGGCAGGTATGGGTATGTACTTTTTACGCGATGCAAGAGTGCTGAATCTTGCCAGAATGCGTCTCGGTACTAACACTTATATTACAGGAACCGGCTTTCTCTTTTCAAGAGAACTTTGCAAAAGATATGGCGGTTGGCCATTCCACTGTCTGACAGAGGACGGCGAATTTACTATGCACAACGCCGTTCACAACGCAAAGTGCGGTTATTGCAACTCCGCAATATTCTACGACGAACAACCGGTAAAACTTCGGGACTCCTGGAATCAGCAAACACGCTGGTGTAAAGGCGGACTTCAAATATTTAAAATATACCTTCCATCACTTGCCAGGGGAATTTTTACGAAGAGGTGGTTATCTTTCTTTGATACCATGATGACACTCACGCCGGCCTACGTGCTTTCTATGGCAACTATTGCGGTAAATACACTCGGTTTTATAGTAAATATTCTTACGAGTCAAAATCCCCTGACACTGATCCCGGAAATACTGATGTTAGTAGGCATCTGCTATTTCGGACTGCTGGTGTTCAGCATTGCGATAACTATTTCGGAGTGGAAAACCATTCGCGCATCTGCCCCGAAAAAGATACTTTATATGCTCACCTTCCCCTTCTTCCTCTTCACCTTTATCCCTGCGGCCTTTGTCGCACTCTTCAAAAAGGTTGAATGGAAGCAGATTTCTCACGGCGGAAGCACTACAGAAGGTAATAATACCAAGTAAATAAATCATAAAAAGGACGCTCTGCCGAGCGTCCTTTTCTATTAAGGAAGATAGTTTTCAAATATTATTCCGTCAAATCCGTTCTTGCGGGCTATTGCCTCCTCTTCGGCAGAACGAACGGTCCACGCAAGGGTAGGAACGTCAAAGAAGCCGCGGATAAAGCGAAGTCCGAAGGCCTTTGCATGCTTGTGTTTGTAAGCAATAAAGGCAGGACGGCAAACGAAGTTGACAAGGAGAGTCTGCAAAGCAAAGAACAGAGGCTTTCTGTACTCCTCCTTATCGCAGTAACGTTGGGAAAGCAGACCACGAGTGAACTCAGGCGCATTCTCCTTAACGTTCTTAAGTGAAAGAGGATTGAAGGACTCGACAATAAAGTCACCCTTATATTCCTTAAGAATCTCGCAGGCCGCCGTAGAAACGGTAGAGTCACCGGCATTCTCCTTTATCTCAACAAGAAGCGGAACCTTGCCGTCAACAAGAGCAAGAACGTCGGAAAACAGCGGTACGCCGTCCCCCGTGCCATTCAGCTTAAAGGTGGCAAGCTCCTCTGCGGTAAAGTCGATAACCTTTCCCTCTCTACCGCAAACGCGGTCGAGGGTGTCGTCATGGAAAACAACAAGCTTTCCGTCCTTGGAAAGACGGATATCAAGCTCGATGCCGTATCCCGCGTCAACCGCCGCCTTGAAGGCGGACATAGAGTTCTCTGCCTTCTCTTCATTGTGAAGACCGCGATGAGCGTAAAGGACGTTTTTAAATTTTTTCATTTCCTTCTTATTCTTCGGAGCTATCAGGAAGAGATAGATCAGAAAAAGGATTACCAATGAGGTAGGAATAGTAATCATACAAATTCTCTTTTCAAATTAATCGTCTGCGCCGCCGAGAGCCTCGAGAGCGTTCTGCTTTTCAGCCTTGGCATCACCGTGCTTAACGAAGAACATGGTAACGAAGGAAAGCAATACGAATATAGTACCGAAAGCGAAGAATACGTTTCTCATTCCGAAAGCATCGTAAAGCGCACCGGAAAGAATAGGAGCAACGATCTGTGCCGCCATAGAAGCGGTGTAATAATAACCCGTATACTTACCTACCTCGCCACCCTTAGCAAGCTCAACAACCATGGGGAAGGAGTTTACGTTGATGGTGGCCCAACCAATACCCGCGAGAATGAATACGGGGTACATAACGATTTCGGGAGTATCAAAGCTGATGAAATTACCGATGAAGAATGCAGATGCAAGCATTGTGATACC
>JAZLAO010000153.1:0-28819 GCA_045613205.1 Eubacteriales bacterium
GCTTACAAGAATCATCTCATCTCCGTTTGATTCAACCGCCATAGCGGTAGCCGTAATTTCGGATTCCACATACTGTGAAATTCTCTCATAAAACTGTCCCATAAGACTGAGCTTCTTTTCGGGCACGAGAGTTTCCTCTGCCCAACCTATAAGTAATTTCTTCATTGTGTCACCTCTGGTTAATTTTTGTTTTTCGACTAGATTATAGCAATGCGAAAAAAACTTGTCAATAAGTTTCATAAAAGTCGAAAATTTTTCGTAAATATGCATTTTCGTTTTAACCTTTTGGAATTTTTTTCATATAACTGAATATATCCTATCTTCTCGGGAATAGTCTAGATGTAAATTCTTAAAAGGAGCGTTATATGGATAAAATTCTTGATACTGTAGAAAAAATCTGGCAAAACCCACTCGTTCAGGCTCTTGTATATCTTCTTATCGCAATAGTCGCGGCATGGGTGAGCGCGTTTATTGTCAAGCGCCTATTAAAGCTTATAAGGCTTGACGGAAAGCTTGATTCATGGGGAATCAACGAGGGACAAAGCGGCACAGCACTTAAATTTATTGGAAAGCTCGTCTTTCTGATAGTATTCCTTCTGTTTTTGCCCGCAGTGCTGGGCGCGCTCGGACTTGAAGGCGTTTCGGACCCGATAACCGATTTCGCGAGCACCTTTATTTCCTACATTCCCAACATAATCGCAGCGGCAATTCTCGTATTCCTCGGTATATTTATCGGACAAATCCTCTCGGGAATTATCGCTACCCTGCTCTCAAAAACAAAAATTGACAGCCTTACCGAAAAGCTGTCGGGTAAAAGAAAAGACAGTACCGAAGGTGAGAACGAGAGCGAAACGTCATCCGTAGGACAGGTAAAAATCTCAACGGTAATCGGAAAGATAGTTAATGCCGTGATAATTCTTATTGCAATTGTAGAGGCGCTGACGGTATTAAATATCGATGCAATATCAGCTCCGGCGGTTTCTATTATTAACAAGATTTTCGCCGCTATTCCTAATATAATATTCGCGACAATCGTAGTGGCGCTTGGTGTAGTAATCTCGGGTATTGTATGCGGACTTATTAAGAATCTGCTCGTCGGACTTAAGGCTGACAGTCTTGTTACTAAGCTTTTCCCAAAGTCGAATATGAAGTTCTCCATCGTTTCGTTTATCTCGGGCGTAGTGAGGATAGCGATTATTCTCTTCGTTATCGCGGAGGGTGTCAAGATACTCAACCTCGAGATACTTTCGGGCATTACGACTGTGATTATAGCCTATATTCCCATGGTAATCAAGGCAACTCTTATCGGCGTGGCTGCCCTCCTCGGAGCGAATCTTATAGAAAGCTCGCTCGGTGAATCTATGCCCGGCGGCAAGATTGCCGTAAAAATCCTCAAAACCATAATCTACGTGGTTGCGGTATTTATGATACTCAGCCAGCTTGAGTTTGCTACCGTAATCGTCAACTGGGCGTTTATAATTACTCTCACCGCGCTTGCCGTTGCTTTCGCAATAGCGTTTGGCATAGGCGGCAAGGACTTCGCAAAGAAGACACTTGATAAGATAAATCCCGAAAACAAAAAAAGCGGTGAAAAATAATCACCGCATCAAAAGACACTCGCGCGGAAAAATAGCGCGAGTGCCTTTTGTGTTAATAGCAATAAAAATATACCATGATGTAATGCATAAGGCTTCCGGCAAGTACGAAGAAGTGCCAGATAATATGCATATTGCGTATATGCTGCATCTTGTAAAAGATTACGCCTACGGTGTAAAGGATACCACCGAGAACGAGGAAGTCTATTCCGCGAGGACCTATCGCGTCGTAATAAGGACGGAGCGCGATAACGATTGTCCAACCCGTAACGAGATAAAGAATAAGGCTTATTTTTTTGAAGCGTTCAACGTCGATTACGTTGAGGATTACTCCGAGAATACAGCACACCGCAACTACACCGAATACCGCAAAGCCAACCCATCCGCCCATTGATGCAAGGCATGCAGGGGTGTAGGTTCCGAGAATAAGAAAGTAAATCATGGAATGGTCGCACTTCATAAAGAAATCACGGATGCGGCTGGGCTTATACCAGCCATACACAGCGCAAGATGAATGATAAGCACATGATGCCGAATATAAAATGATAAGCGATGCACCGTACACCGAAGCTGAAAACACAGAGAGAAACCCCTCGCCCGAAACCTTAAGTAAAAGGAAAACAAGACCGAGGACACCAAGAACCGCACCCAAGGCGTGAGTTATGGCGTGCGTTACCTCTTCATATCTTGAAAACTCCCTTTCGACTATTTCTGACTTCGCTTTCCTAAACGTGACAGCCTTTGTTCTTTTTACGTTTTCCATTATTTACTCCCCCCGGCAACCGCTGCCGAATTTGATTTACAACCCGATTATAGCCCCTGTCAGAGAAAAAGTCAATCTAATTCGTCGCCCTTTAAATCTCGCTCCTCGCAGTGCGTCGGTAGAGCTAAAAAAGCAAACTCTACCAATGGGAGATAGGACTATACTGAGTGAATTTATATGGATTATTGACAATATTTGTTTGCATTTTTCAGGTAAAAACAAAAAATCCCAACGTTTTTGAGCGATGGGATTTTAAAAAGAATTATGAAATATATTATTCCTTTATGATAAGAGCTACGGGGGCGAGGGTGTTTGCAGATTTATCGATTACAAGCCGATCACCGAGTTTTTTAAAATTAACCTTTTTATACTCGCCTGTCGGCGTGATAACTTCAACCGCAGAAACCGCGCCGCCGTATTTAAACTCAATTTCTTCGATTGTGTCAAGACCGATATTAAAGAGGCAGAGAAAAAGATTATTATCCCCGATTTTTGCCGCTCGCAGATAAACCTCTTCGTCACCAAGGTAGTAAATGGGCAGAACTCCGAGAGAAGAAAGAATATCCGCAAACTGTTCCTTTCGCGACTCGTTTAAGAACGAGAAGGCTTCAAGGTATGTGAATTTCGTAACGGGAGTTCCGCAGAATACGACAGCCGTGCCGCCAAGCGAGTTTTTGAAAACCGTTGTCGCAGGGAAAAGCGGCTCGTAATTTTCGCCGTCAATTCCGTGATAAACCATAGAGCTTATCTCGGTTTTATTCGAGCGCGGTATAAGCTCCTTACGCCCTATTTGAACGTTGCACTTCTTTGAGGTTTTAAAAATCTTCTCAACCGACGGAAATTTTCCCTGCCACTCTGCAACGTCAACGCCGAGATAATCGCCAAGTCCCCTCTCAATGAGCCTCTCTGCCGCATCGGACGAGAGGAATATCGGCCCCTTAAGCATTTCGAGAAGCTCTTCGTTTGTGAACTTTTTATCGGCATCACCGGAAAGGCAAACAATGCCGCCGCTCTTTGACGAGTAATACATTGGGAAACCGAATCTCTCGATTACGTTTACTGCCCAGCCGTTAGTAGCCTCGTTCGCGAGCCACACTCCGTCGTCGTATATAAACCGTCTGTTTTTCGCAAGAGGAATCCTGAATCCGAGCCAGGAAAGCTCGGGCTCAATCCGAGCAAGCTCGCGATAGAATCCCGAGTACTTTGAGAGAACCTTGCGGTATGCTTTTCCGCTGTTTGGCTCAAATTCGCGAAGCCTTGTTATCCAGTGCTTTGCGCCTTTCGCTCCTTCAAGAATGGACGCGACAAAATGAGCGTGCAAGGAATATGCGCCCGTACTGTATCTGTTTTGCGGGCAGGTGTCGGTTTCGGCAAGAATTACGTCAACTTTATCGCGAATATACTCCGCCTGTCTTGCCGCGCGATAGCTGACCTGACTTAAGTTCCTTGCTCCCGCAGGGGTATAATTTCCGTTGTTTATGCGCACGACGGTGGGATTGCCCTCGCCCGTAAGTACTTTTGCTATATCCTCGGCAAACTCGATGTTGATTCCGCATCCGCAATAACTGCCGGGGATGCGCGGGTTCACACTATCAATTCCCTCACGCATAGCGCGAGCCGCTTTAAGAAGCGAATCTCTTTGAGTTTCCACGAATATTTCGGAATACTTTGAATTTCCGTTTTCCGAGATTTCTCTGAAAAGCTCTTCTTTGGTTATGTTCGTGCCTGCGCGTTTGTTAAACTCCGCCATGTGCAAATGACAAGCGCATCCTGCCGCCGCGCGCTGAAGAAGTCTGAAATCGTCGTCTACCATTATTTCATCAGGGTTATACGAAGCGAGAGTTGCAAAAGTATCGCGCATATACTTGCAGAAGCCGTCATCGTACGGACAGCAAACATCGGATTTTTTTGCGCTTGGGTTAAGTCCGTCAAGCTTCACAAACGGTGAAGACGCGCCAAGCAATCTGCCGTGACCTATTGTTGCCTGAACGAGAATACCGCTTCGAAGCCCCATTGAATCAAGCTTCTTTTTGTATATGCCGTACTTTTTGCCAAGTGCCGCCGCCTTGTTTACGGGTGGATTTCCCTCGGGTACGAGAGTCATTGAAAAGAGGGCGCAATTCGCAACTCCCTTTTCATACTGCTCGCGTATATCCTCGCACACCTCGTCTACGTGATTATCGAAGATGGGCATTATAGTGTATAGCTGCAAATCTTTCATGATTGCATATCGCCTTGAATTTAATTAATCGTAATAAGGAATGCGAGGAAGTGCGAGCTTAAGTCTTATATAGCGTGAGAAGAGGAAGAGGTCAAATACAGTGTGGAATTCAAGCTCGTGCTCGGAAATATAGTTTTCAACGTCATAGCAAGCCTCAGCCGCCTTTTCCATATCGCCCTCTGCTCCCGAGAGAAGAAGCCTTGCAAATCTTCTCACGATCTCGCTGTGATATTCAAGATATTTCCAGGACATAAGCCTTGCATTATCGTCTGCATAAGCAATATTGTCTTTTATAATAGGGAGAAATTCATCAAGAAGCGCGGGAATCTCTCTTGCGCGCTCTGCTACCTCGGGATTGTTTTTCCAACAGCGCTTATTAGTAACAACATTTCCAACGCCCATTTCCTCGATTCCGAGGTCAGAATCAACGCGGAAGTTAGATGGGGATATCAATTTGGAAAGCTTTTCAAGGTATGCTCGGCATTTCGTGCCGTCAGCACCGAATGCACCTTCAAAATATTCGTCAGCTCTCTTGTCGAAATCAAGGGTTTTATCAAACATCGTTTCACCGAGCATAATCATCGGAAGAGCCGTGGGCATATACATTCTCGGCGTTTTATCGCTCATACAGCCGTCGAAATTAACAACATCAAGGTTTTTCATATCGCGGTGAGTTTCACGCGACAGCTGCATATGACCGAGGTCGCAATACTGGTCGATATAGAAGCGATATTCAAAAACCGTGCTTTTAAGTCCTTCGCACATTCTCTTCCACTCGTCGTGGCACTTAAATCGCAAGGGCGCGGAAAACGCTTTCCACTCGTTAAGCTTGTAGGGCGGAAGCTCCTCGTTGCATTCAAGCTTCCTGTATCCCTCCTCGTAATGACTGCCAATCGCAACCGTCATACAGAATCTACCGGGATTTTTAAGGCGGTTAAGTTTCGGGGGACGAATGGTTTCAACGTACATAATAAGTACAAGACGGGTATCAAGTCCTTTTTCGGTAAGAGCCTCATCTATTTCGTTAAGCAGAGTTACGTATTGGTCTGACGGCTCGATTTTTTTACACTCGTCACACTCGCACCAGTTATTTATGGAATCGGCAAGCCAAAGATGAACGTAGTCAACGTGCCTGTGCGACTCTGCGTATTCGACTACCGTGTCGGCGAGAAGGCGTCTTGCCTTCGGATTCGTGTAGCAGAAATTCGTGTAAAATACGTCCCTGTATATTCCCCTTTTGCCATTTACCATGGCGAGAAGCTCCCTCTCACAGTCAGTCAAGTGGGAATCCTGCTCTGCGGCGGGAATATCCTTGCCCGTGCTCATCTTTCTGAACATCCAATCGTGACCGAGTGTGTGAAGCAAAAGTCCCGCGCGCTTTACGTCGCGCTCAAGCAGAGCGATGTATTTTTGAAGCATTTCATAGTCGGTGCGCTGTCCCTTACGGCGCAGCTTCGTATTTGCCACGTGTCCGTACCATTTATGCATATAAGTATAAGGCACGGTGCCTTCTATCATAAATGAGTTCATTCCTATTTTCGGAAGATAGTATACGACGTCCCTTGCGTGCTCGTAGCTGAATGCACCCTCGGTTATCTCTCCTCTGAAAGGCTGGTCTGCTTTTTTTCTGTATTTGAAGGAATGGTTTATAAGATCTGCGTGCGGCACGTAATCGCCGTCAGCACCCGGACGAAGATACTGACATCCCGCAGACGCGCAATATCTGTATACTCCCATAAGTATACTTCTCGGGTTGCTTCCCGCAATATAACCCTTGCATGCTTTGACGTTGACGTCTATTATATCCTCAATAAAATCGTCCTCAAGGTCGCTCGTGTCGAGTGACAGCTCACCGAGAAAGCCGAGAACTATTCCCTCTTCAAAGTCCCCGTCGGATACCGAGCCGACGTATCTTATTTCGGGGTTTATTTCTCCGCGCGACATACCGAGAATGTATTTTTTAAGCTCCTCTGCCGCATACATTACAGTTTCATTCTGATGGGAAGTTAATATCTTCATAATGCCTCCGTATAAATTGATTTATTCTTTACGAAGATAGTATATCATTTGCAAAAAAATTAAGCAATGAAGTATTTTGTTTTCTTAGTTGCGTTTTTGAACTATTTTAAGAATAGATGATAGTATCCGTCATAAATCCCGGAACAAAAGCCGTACTTCCGCCGCTTATATAATGCTGCTTGAGCTTGCGCTGAAGACTCGTATTTTCGGGCAATGCCTCAAGGTTATCCTCTCTGCCCGATGGAAATACGAAATCAAATCCGCCCTTCTTTCCACGACGCGCGGTGTACGGAAACCTCATAAATCTGTTGGCGAAGCCAAGTATCTTCGAGCCGTCGTCGAGCAGCTCGCCAAGCTCTGGGTCAAGAAGCCAGGATGAGCAGAAAATCAGCTTTGGCTTATACTCAGGAAATCTTTCCTTTATTATTTTAATGCCATTATCAATGCTTCTATCGATAGCATCGGGCGAGAGGTCGGCATCGCGCGGTATGTGAAGCGAGATTGCCTCGTCAAGCCTTTTGACTACGCACTCCCACTCTCTCTTTTTGAATTTTTCAAGCTCACGGCAAACGTAGCCGCCGACAGCCTCGTGACCGATATACTCTTCGTCAGTTTCGGAAAACTCCGCCGTGAAGCTTCCCTCCTCCGAGTCAAAGCCCTCCTCAAAAATTAGCCCCTCTTCGTTGAATTTTTCGGCAGTCATTATAACCGAAAATTCTTCGGTCATTTTGTTTTTTAGGAGCATTGCGTGAAACGGCATTTTTTTAAACTGAAAATTAAAGGAGCCGCAGTCAAATATTTCGCAATATGAATAAAGCTTCGACCAATTGTAGTATCTTGAGGAATATCCCGGCTTCCCGGTTGCCATTTCGGTAAGGACAAACATTCTCTTGAAAAGTCCGAGAGTATTACGTATCTCCTCTTTTGAAAATCCGTGAGCCTTGTATGCCTCGACGGTCTTGTCAATACGCGCAAGGAATGGGAAAATATGTATCACGTCGGGGCCTGCCGTCTTTCTATCCGGCATTTTGACGGCATCTATTTCCGCTTTCGTCGAAATCTTATAATATTCCGTGATAATCGAAAGCCACAAGCTGAGCTCCTTGTCCTTTTTTATCTCTTCCGCACCGTCTATGACAAGCTGATAGTATTCACCTAAAATTCCGTACTCTCTTTCAAAAACGTCAAATTCTTCCTTATTAAAGAATGCGGTATTATTACCGTTAAGACGGTTATAGATTCCCTCGAAATCCTCGGGATAGGTATCAATGCCAAGATTTTTGGCAAGCTCACTTAATTTCATTTTTGACCTCCGTCAGTTTATTTTAAAGTTTTTTGTTTATTTTGAAAAAAGGGGTGACAAATTAATTTTTTTGTGATACAATATAAGTGTAACAACTAATAAAGGAGAAACTAAAATGAAAAAGACACTTTCCGTACTTCTTCTCTGCGCACTTGCTGTAAGCATGATGCTTACCCTTGCTTCCTGCGGCGGACTTTCCGGTACTTATGACGGCACTCTTTTCGACCTTAAATTCAAGGGTGATAAGGTAACTGTACTCGTAGCTGACAAGGAACTTTCCGGCACGTACGAAATTAATGAGAAGGACGACAAGAAAACGATTTCTTTTGATTTTGTTGACGAAAGCGAAGCAACAGAGGACGAAAAGTACATACTCGGTGTTATCGATTCGATACTTGGCGCTGACCTTCCTTTTGATGAAGCTGACGGCAAGATAACCATTGGAAAGATCGTACCCTTGACCTTCACCAAGAAGTAATTTCTAAAGGGTCTCTATGACTGACACTTTAATCGGTGTCAGTCATTTTTTCTTTTCATTTCGTTTCTGTATTTTTTCGGACTCAATCCGGTTTCGCGCTGAAAAATCCTTGCGAAATTCTGGGGGTCGAGTCCTACGGCAAAGGCGATTTCACCTATAGAAAAGCTTTCTTCTTTTATTAGCGATTTTGCTTTCTTTATTCTTAATTCCGTGAGATATGCATAAGGTGACATTCCCATTTCAGCCTTAAAAAGAGTCGAAAAATAACTTCGCTCAAGTCCTGCTTCAGCGGCGAGCTTGGCAACTGAAATATCGGTATGATAATTCGTTTCTATAAAGCCCAGCACCTTATTTAGCCAATGATTTTTCGGGGTTTGCTCGCATTCCTTGAGCAGCGCGCCGAGAATTCCGTATATGTGCGCTGTGCGACGCATATCGGCACCTGGGTCGCTGTCGTTGCGAGTCAGATAAAGCTCCTTGACGCGCGCATTTATTTCGTCGAATGCCCATGATGGCGCAAACGGGGCGTCCGAGGTTATGCCCACTCTTTTCAAAACACGCTCCAATTGTATACCGTCGACAGCGCAGTAATATCCCTCTCGTGTTTCAGGCTCGTCGTTTACGTGCTTAACTATGTCGCCCGGGAAAAGAAAATAAGCCGTGCGCGCAGTTATATGAAACTCCTTATCGTTAATGATTATCGTGCCGCTGCCGCGCATACAGGTTTCAATAAGAAACACGTCCCTTTTGATAGGGCCGCACTTTGAGCCCTGTTTTATATTTTTGTCTATCGCGCAATAGTATACGAAAGGCTCGAAATCGCGCTCGTTTTTCATGCCGCCAAGTAACATATTACCACCTCCTCATAGATGTGGTTTTATTTTAAAGATGATAAAATCTCTTTTTACGGAAATTATATCACACAAAATGAGGATTTACAATATTTCAAAGAAATTTATTTCCACTTTTTAAAATCTCTTGACATTTTAAAATATTTGTGATAATATAACACTTAGTGGAACAAGCCTTTGCGATACGCTATGCACAGAGAGCCGCCGATTGCTGAAAGCGCGGACCTAGCGCCGTGAGTGGTACCGCCCACGCGCATTTTGCGAAAACGGAATATTAAATGAGTTAATCGCTCGGGTGGAACCGTGCGGGACTTTAAAGTTGAAAATGGAAAATTGAAAGTGGAAAATTGAAAATTGTTTTCCAAAGATGTTTTTTGTATTTTAAGTCCTCACCCCGAAGGCAAATTTTGTCTTTTGGGTGGGGCTTTTTATTTTCCGAATAAATTTTAAGGAGATTATATTATGGCACAAATCAAATTTAGGAGCGGCGAGGTTTTCTCGTTTGAGGGCGAGGTTTCGGTATACGAAGCCGCACAGAGCCTTGGTATCATTTCAAGAGAGGTAATCACCTGCAAGGTGAACGGTGAGCTCACTGAGCTTTCTACCAAAGTGGCGTCCGACGCAGACGTTGAGCTTTTCACATTCAAGAGCGACGAGGGTAAGCAGGTTTTCCGCCACACTGCAGCTCACATTATGGCGCAGGCTGTAAAAAGACTTTACCCCAACACTAAGCAGACTATCGGTCCTGCTACCGACACGGGATTTTTCCAGGATTTCGATTCGGACATTGCTTTCACACCCGAAATCCTTAAGAATATCGAAGCCGAGATGAAGAAGATTGTTAAAGAAAATCTTTTGATTGAAAAGAGTGTTCTTTCAAAAGAAGAGGCAATTAAGCTTATGACCGAGCTTGATGAGCCCTACAAGGTTGAAAGAATCGAAGAGCTTGGCGACGATGCTACCCTTACATTCTACAAGCAGGGCGAGTATATCGACCTTTGCGCAGGTCCGCATCTTCACACGACCGGAGCAGTTAAGGCGTTCAAGCTTACGCAGTGCACGGGCGCATACTACAAGGGCGACCAGAACAATAAGATGCTTCAGCGCGTTTACGGAATTGCTTTCCCGACAAAAGACGAGCTTAACGCATACGTGCTTCAACAGGAGGAGGCTCTCAAACGCGACCACAACAAGATTGGCCGCGAGCTTGAGTACTTCACCACCGTTGACGCTATCGGTCAGGGGCTTCCCATACTTCTTCCGAAGGGCGCGAGAACCATTCAAAGACTTCAGAGATGGATTGAGGACGAGGAGGAAAAGAGGGGTTACCTTCTTACCAAAACTCCCCTTATGGCTAAGAGAGAGCTTTACAAGATTTCGGGTCACTGGGACCACTACCTTGACGGTATGTTCGTTATGGGCGACCCCGACGATTATACAAAAGAGTGTTTCGCCCTCCGTCCCATGACCTGCCCCTTCCAGTATCAAGTCTTCCTTAATAAAAAGCGCTCATACAGAGAGCTTCCCATGCGCCTTGGCGAAACCTCGACTCTTTTCAGAAACGAGGATTCGGGTGAGATGCACGGTCTTATAAGAGTTCGTCAGTTCACTATTTCAGAGGGACACCTCATTCTCCGCCCCGAGCAGCTTGCCGAGGAATTCAAGGGCTGTCTTGAGCTTGCGAAGTATTGCCTTGAGACACTCGGTCTTTGGGAGGATTGCTCCTTCCGCTTCTCCCAGTGGGACCCCAAGAGAACAGACAAATATGAGGGTACACCTGAGCAGTGGGAGGAGGCTCAGAGCATTATGGGCGAGCTCCTTGACTCCTATCTCGGCCGCGAAAACTACGTTATAGGTATCGACGAGGCTGCGTTCTACGGACCGAAGCTTGACATTCAGTGCAAGAACGTTTTCGGCAAGGAAGACACAATAGTTACTATACAGATAGATATGCTTCTTGCTAAAAAATTCGGTATGGAATACGTTGACCGCGACAATACTATGAAGACACCCTACATTATTCACCGTACTTCAATGGGATGCTATGAGAGAACGCTTGCGCTCATACTCGAAAAATACGCGGGCGCGCTTCCCGTATGGATTGCGCCTACTCAGGTTACTGTTATTCCGGTCGTTTCGGACTTTGCTGATTATGCCGCAGAGGTAACCAAAAAGATGGAGGCTGCGGGAATCCGCGCAGAGCTTGACGATAGAAACGAAAAGCTCGGCTACAGAATCCGCGAGGCTCAGCTTTCCAAGGTTCCTTACATGCTCGTAGTAGGCGAGGATGAAATGAAGTCTAACTCGGTAACTGCCCGCGCAAGAGTTGAGGGTGAGGGCGGCAAATTCACCGTTGACGAGTTCATAGCTAAAGTTCTTGACGAGATAAACACCAAAAAGCATTAAGGATAGCGTTATGAAAAACTGCACAATCAAAAACGAATACTATACTATAACCGTTTCTAACAAGGGCGCGGAGCTGATTTCGGTCAAGGGCGCTGACGGTTTTGAGTATATATGGCAGCAGAGCGAGGAGAGATTCTGGGGCGACCACGCTCCCCTGCTCTTCCCCGTTTGCGGAAGAATTCTTGATTCAAAATACTCCTATTGCGGAAAAGAGTATCCTATGAGCGCTCACGGATTCGCAAAGAATTTTGAATTTGCCATCGCATCAAAGGAAGGCAGTCATATAACAATGACGCTTTCTTCAAACGAAGAAACAAGAAAAATTTATCCCTTTGATTTCATACTTATCGCAAATTACGAGCTGCGCGGCAGGGACATAATATTCACCTTTACCGTAACAAACAAGTCGAATACGGATTTGCCATATATGTTCGGCTGGCATCCCGGCTTCACCCTTCCCTGTGAAAACGGAGTTGACATTGAGAGCTTCAAGCTTCAGCTTTCGGTTGACAAGGTTAATTGGTATCCTCTCCAGAACGGTCCGTTCGTCTGCCCTGATAGCCGCGAATATCCGTTAGTGGACGGTGCGTACAGACTTTGCGAAAAGGAAATATACGAAAACGACACCATGATTTATACGGGGCATAAAAACCGTCTCAGCATGACGGCTGACGCCTCGTCCTATGTTCTTGATTTTGAGTGGAGCGAAAACATGCCCTACCTTTGCGTATGGAAAGAGGACTCAAACGATGCAAAATTCGTTTGCCTTGAGCCATGGAGCGACGTACCCGCAGACGGAATCACACCCGAAAACTTTGAAACACGCAAAATGAGCAGACTGCCGAAGGGTAAGAGCGAAAGCTACACCTTCAAGCTAAGCTTTAACAAATAATTACGGTAGGGGCATTTTGCCCCTATCATTTTGTAAGGATTTTCTATGAACAGTATGTTTAAATACATAAACGGTTATAAAAAAGAAACCGTGCTTGCTCCGCTCTTCAAGCTATGCGAAGCAACTATCGAGCTTATTGTTCCGCTTATCGTAGCAGCAATAATAGATAACGGTATATCAAACGGCGAGGGCGGAATCGGATACGTCGTAAAAATGTGTATCCTGCTCGTCGCTCTCGGTGCTGTGGGACTTGCATTTTCAATCACAGCGCAGTATTTTGCCGCAAAAGCATCGGTCGGTTACGTAACGAAGCTGAGATATGCGCTTTTCAAGCATCTCGGCACACTTTCTTATACCGAAACCGACACTCTCGGTACTTCAACAATGATAACGAGAATGACCTCGGACACAAATCAGATACAAACCGGCTTGAACCTCGCTTTAAGACTGCTTCTGCGCTCCCCATTCGTAGTATTCGGAGCTATGATAATGGCGTTTACTATCGACTGGAAATCGGCTCTTACATTCGTTGCGGTAATACCCGCTTTGTCTCTCGTAGTCTTCGGAATTATGCTTATTTCGATGCCGCTTTACAAAAAAACTCAGTCCAGGGTCGACGGTGTTCTTTCAAAGACCAGAGAAAACCTTTCCGGAGTACGTGTTATACGGGCTTTCTGCAGAGAAAATGCAGAGGTCTCGGAATTTAAGGTGCGCAACGAGGCTCTTGCAGAGTCACAGAAATTCGTTGGAAAAATCTCAGCACTTACAAATCCTATGACCTACGTTTTAATAAACCTCGCAACACTCTGGCTCATTCATATCGGTGCTTTGCGCGTTTACGACGGAATAATATCGCAGGGTATGGTAATCGCGCTTTATAACTATATGTCGCAGATACTCGTCGAGCTTATAAAGCTTGCAAACATGATAATCTCTATTACAAAATGGTTTGCTTCTGCGGCAAGGGTCAAGGCGGTATTCGAAATCAAGCCCACTCTCGCCTACGGAAATATGACCGAGGGAGTAGGCTCTGAATACGCGGTTGAATTTTCTGACGTTTCATTCACCTATGCTAACTCGGGCGCACCGTCACTGTCAAATATTTCATTTAAGGTAAAAAAAGGTGACACAGTTGGCATCATAGGAGGAACAGGCTCGGGAAAAACCTCTCTTGTGAATCTTATCGGACGCTTTTACGATGCTACCGAGGGCGCTGTATTTTTAGACGGTGCAGACGTAAGAACCTTCTCCCGTGAGGCACTTGTTGACAGAGTGGGAATAGTTCCGCAAAAGGCTGTTCTCTTCTCCGGAAGCGTTCGCGACAATATGCGCGTCGGAAAACGGAATGCCGATGACGAGGAAATTTACAGGGCCCTTGAGATTGCACAGGCAAAAGAGCTTGTCTTTGAAAAGGGCGGTCTCGATTTTAAAATTGAACAGGGCGGCAGAAACCTCTCCGGCGGTCAGCGTCAAAGACTCACTATTGCCCGCGCCCTTGTCAAAGACCCCGAAATACTTATACTTGACGACTCGGCTTCGGCTCTTGATTTTGCTACCGATGCCGCACTCCGTTTGGCTATCAAAAATATGAGCGGTGAAAAAACGGTATTTATCGTTTCACAGCGCGCCTCCTCTATAATGTACGCGGATAAAATAATAGTTCTTGACGACGGTGAAGCCGTTGGAATAGGAACACACAGCGAGCTTATTGAAAGCTGTCCCGTTTACCGCGAAATATATCGCTCGCAGTTCAAGGAAGGAGGATGTGAAAATGGCTGACAAGAACAAAAAAAGCGGCACCTTGAAAAAGGTTATCCGCTATATAGGCAGATATAAATTTCTACTGCCCGTGTCTATGATTTTTGCGCTTGTAACTGTCGCTCTGACACTCTACGTTCCAAAGCTTATCGGAGATGCCATAGACCTGATAATCGGTACAGGCTTTGTTGATTTCAAGGGTATTTCAAATATTCTCGGAATCTCTGCTGTTTTAGTGCTTATAACTGCACTTTCACAATGGATTATGAGCACCATAAACAATAAAATCGCCTACAGCGTTGCAATGGACGTGCGCCGCGATGCTTTCGGAAGAATAGAAAAGCTCCCGCTCTCATATCTTGACACAAAGCCTCAAGGTGAGCTTGTCAGCAGAATCGTAAACGATACCGAACAGTTCTCCGAAGGACTTCTGCTCGGATTTACGCAGCTGTTTACGGGTATTCTGACTATAGTCGGAACGCTCGCATTGCTTTTCTACATTAACTGGATTGTCGCTATCGTAGTAGTCGTTCTCACGCCGCTATCCCTCTTTATCGCAAAATTTATTGCATCAAGAACATTCAGCATGTTCAAGCTGCAATCCGAGACCAAAGGCGAGCAAACTGCGGTGATAGACGAAATGATAGGAAATCAGAAGCTCGTTTGCGCATTCGGATACGAGGACGAGGCTCTCGAGAAATTCGACGAGGTAAACGGCAGACTCGGCAAGGCTTCGCTTCGCGCAATATTCTTCTCTTCCCTCACAAACCCGACTACAAGATTCGTTTACAGCGTGGTTTACGCTGCTGTTGCCCTTGTCGGTGCACTTATGGCAATAAAGACAGAGGGTGCATTCACCGTTGGTGAGCTTTCCTGCCTGCTTGCTTACGCAAACCAATACACAAAACCGTTCAACGAAATTTCGGGAGTAATAACCGAGTTTCAAAACTCGCTTGCCTGTGCCGGAAGAGTGTTTGAGCTTATTGAAGAGCCCTCCGAAATCCCCGACGCACAGAATGCGAAAAGGCTCGGTGAGGCAAAGGGTGAAGTAACACTTTCTGACGTTTCATTCTCATACACCGATGATAAACCGCTTATCGAGGCACTCTCCCTTGACGTCAAGCCGGGTCAGCGAATAGCGATAGTAGGCCCTACGGGATGCGGAAAAACAACTCTTATCAACCTGCTTATGCGATTCTACGACGTGAAGGACGGAAGCATTTCGGTTGACGGCGAGGATATACGTAACGTTACAAGAAAGAGTCTTCGTGAAAATTACGGCATGGTGCTTCAGGATACCTGGCTTGCTGGCGGAACCGTCAAGGAAAACATAAAATTCGGAAAGCCCGAGGCTACCGACGAGGAAGTAATTGCGGCGGCAAAGGCAACTCACGCCCACAGCTTTATAAAGAGGCTGAAAAACGGATATGATACCGTAATTGGCGAGAGCGGAGGTGAGCTATCGCAGGGACAGAAGCAGCTGCTTTCAATAACGAGAGTTATGCTCTGCCTGCCCCCTATGCTTATACTCGACGAGGCGACATCTTCAATAGATACCCGTACCGAAATGAAGATACAAGAGGCATTTCTTGCCATGATGCAGGGTCGAACGAGCTTTATCGTCGCTCACAGACTTTCAACCGTCAGAGAAGCCGACGTAATTCTCGTTATGCGCGACGGTCATATCGTTGAGCAGGGCAAGCACGAGGAGCTTCTTTCAAGGGGCGGATTCTATTACGAGCTTTACAACAGTCAGTTTGCTCACTAATCTGTGCATAAAAAATACGGTCAGCAAAGTCCGATAAGGACAAAGCTGACCGCTATTTTTTTACTTATTTTCTAATAAGAGTACTTTCGGCTAAGAGTCCAACCGCCTGCAATAAACGCTGCTACGTATGCAAGAGAAACGAAGAGCGCGATACGTGGAGTGACACGTTCTTTACTGCCGTTTTATATCCGAATTTTTTGCAATCTTTTCTGTTTCGATTACGTATTCCATATATTTTTCTCCTATCAGCATTACCTTGCCATATGGCATACAAAATTGATACCGACTGCGTTTGCCCTTTTACTCATTCGTACGGGCATGCTCGTCGCTCACGATTTTGAAAATCTCCTCAGCGGCAAGTCTTGCCTTTGCTACGGGGAAGGCTTTGTCCTTCGGGAAGCAATAATAGAGAGCCTCGTGGTTTCCGAAGCTTATCACGTCGCCAATCTCATACCAATTGAAATCGGCATTGATGGAATAGGAGCATAACGGCTTATGCTCGTAGAAAAGCTCACCCGAGCAACCGGAAAGTCGGAAGCCGTCCTTTGAATGCGCAAGCCTTCCCTCTCCGACTCTGTAAAGCTTCAAGGTATCTGTTGCCATAAGTATGTCTACGGGAATATCAAATCCGTACGTGCTGTTTAATATCTCCTCACGCACACAATCGCGCTCCCATGCGTACCAATCGGGGATATGGGTAAACGATGGGTCACCGTCAGGCGATGTGAGCGAGCCGTACTCGTCAAGCGTATGCACCTTTCCGCACTCACCGCAGGTGATATTTATGCCCTGCCCGAGCATTTTATTTTCACTCTTGCAAACGGGACATTTATAGAGCACACGGTTAAGGTAATCCGCTCTTGTCGGAGCGTCAATCTTTATTTTGTTATCCTGCTGCCACTTAAAATTATCAAAGGAAAATTTATCCTTTATAATTTCGTTCAGCTCGTCGAGCGAAAGCTTCTCGATTTCAGACGGCGAGAGAATATACTCCATTTTTGCCGAAACAGGAACCTTTCTTACCTGAAGGTTATTATAGAGCGGGTCGCGCAAAAATGCTCCGTGAGTTTCTATCATAACTACGGGAACACCGAGCATTTTTATGAATTTTCCAAGAGATGACGGCAATGTTGTTGCTGTTCCGTCGAAGCTATAGCCCGCCTCGGGAAAAAGAACTACGTTGCTCTTAAGCTTTTTCAGAGCGTGAACGACGTCGCGTATGAGCGATGGGTCGTGAACAAATTTTTTAGTGGGTATACAACCAATCTTGCGCATAAGCCAATTTTTGCCGACAAAGGCATCGGTCGAGGTTACGATATTAAAAGGCTTAGGATACATAACGGTAGCTACTATTTCAAGGTCAACAAAGGAAGAATGGTTCATAAGATAAAGCGCCGGTTCTTTCTTTGCAAGTTTGTCCATTCCGACCCTCTCGCACTTGAATTTCGTTTTGATGATATCGGGAAGCGCGACAAGCTTCATAAGAGTTCTGAAAAACACGTTCGGCTTTATCGGTCTTTTGTGTTTCCGGCTCGCACTTGAAATGACTTCGCCATAGCTTTTATCTATAACCTTTATTTTCATAAAGTGTACCTCTCGAAAAGAATTAGGAGTCGGCAGCCAATACCAACTCCTTTATATTAACATATTAATGCAAAAAAATCAATAGAAAATTCACAATTCGCCCATTCTGTCTATTATATTCTGTGTTTTGCAAGAACAAGCATTGAAAGCGAAACGGCTCCGCCTGTCACAAAATTAAAAAACACAGCTAAGGGTGAGTCGAATTTCAGAAAAGAAAAAAGCGATGTCTGGAGATTAAATAGGGACATAAGCGCAAGGGATAGGCGTATGGAATGAGCCGTGCGAAGAGAAGCTGTATTTCCCCGTCTTGCAGAAATAAGCCCGTATACCGCGCGAAAAATGCTGAATATCGCGTATCCTGCAAAAATCGGAAGCGATGCCTTTGGATATCCTCGCGCAGAGCTCGTTATCACAGTATAGGCTATCAAACCCGTCATAGGTATACACAAAACCGTCATGAGCGCACCCAGCACTTCCCCTCCCGATACCTGCGTATTCGGTGTATCAATAGAAAAATAACGCATAAAGGTGATAAGCAGATAATATACAGCTACTGTGACGAACCATACGTTTCTATGCTTTATTCCCCATATCAGATTTACTAAAATATAAAAGGAATTAATAATTATTCCAAACAACACACCGACGTTACGCCTTACCCGCGAATCCGAGGTATAGACGTAAAAAAAGCTTATGATGTTTTTCATAAGCTTATTTTTATTGTTTCTTGAAATTTTATTCTTCTGCGTAATTTTCGCCCGCTTCTGCGACCGCGCTCATAAGATACTCAGAGAACTCGTCGGAGCACTCAATTATAATTTCCGCTTTTTCATATCTTCCGATAACGGTGAGTCGGTAAACGGTTTCCGGAAACAGCGTGGGAGCATAGACGTATTTACGAAAATTCGCGGGAGTCTTATGGGCTTTCTGCTCCTTTTTATCTTGCTTTTCTATCTTTTTAATGTTTGCGAGGTCTATGCGCGAGAGTGTCGTCTGCCGCTTTCCCGTTACCTGACGGACAACGAAAATCGGAGTCCCCTCGGAATCAAATGTTATATCGTAGAAAAAGACGGGAGCGATATATTTCGTATAAAAAAGTATTGCCGTCACAAGCGTTAAAAGCGCGAACATTCCGACAATTCCGCGAAAACGCTCCATAAGAAAGTATATCACGAAAGCGACAAAGGATATAGCCATTGCCACCGAGAAGGCAATTTTTGCGTTTTTATTCTGCGGCTTTGGAGATACGGTGAGTTCTTTTATCATCAGGGTTTCTCCTTCGAGGAAAGCTCATATTCCTCGAAAACCGAGGTTTTCGTGTCCTCGTAAATAAGCACCATATAGGGCTTTTCCATCTCCACACCGTTTATATAGATTTCAAGACGTATCCAAACCTCGTCCTCTCCGGGAAGAGTAAAATCAACGTCGTCGAAAACGAGCTTATAGTATCTGTACATCATCATTTTGTCGGTTTCGGCTACTGTCAGAGTTCCCGTAGAAACAGCCGTGCCGTCATCCTTTGAGAGCGGAAGGACCGAAAGCTTGAAGCTGAAAAGATTTTCCGCGTCGGCATCAAGCTCAACACCGTATTTTTCCTTAATACTCTGCATCAGGGATACGTTATATCTCACCGACACCTGAAGTTGATTTATCTCGGGAATCACTATGAGATTGTCGCAGAAGAAATTACCCTCGTCGGGGTCGTCGTACTCGGCGCGCAGATTTTGCGTTATGGCTCCGATGTCACCGTTTTTCTCATTGTAGTAGGCGGTGAGCTTATCGTTAAAATATATATTTTCCATGCTGTCGGGATAGTTATTGAAAATAATAATTCTGAATGCAAGTATTCCCGCAACGGATATGCAAACAGCCGCCACAAGTATTTTGAGAATAAGACCGACACGACTCTTTTTTCGGGGCTCGTCGTCCTCGTACTCGTTATAGTCGGAGTACCTTTCCATATCTTCCATGTCTATTTGTCCTTAAGTTTTTTTATTATTATACCCGATATTTCCGACTCTGTCAATAAACGCGCGGGATTATTTAAATTAAATTCACACACTGTATTTAAAAGAAATTGTTGTTTTTTGCAGAAATATGTGGTAAAATGATGTTAACGTCACTCGCGAGGTAAACCATATGTTACTGACAGTCTGCGCCTTCATAAGCATCGCTTACATGGCGGCAACAACCATTTACACTCTTATATCACTGATATTTGCAGACAGAGAAACGAAAAATATACGGATACGCAACTATAAGAAAGGGAACTTTTTAGCTCATTACCTTGCTTCTTTTCCCTTGTTTTTCGCGGCGCACTTGAAAAACGGTGCAATTATCGGCATTGCGGTTTTTAACGCTATAAAATCCACTTTCCGCACCGCTATCCTCTCGTTTGATTTGGAATTACTCTGGCCGTTTATGGAAAAAGAACTCTTTTTCTTTATCGCTGCCGCACTCTACATTGCCCTGACGCTTTTAAATACAATTCTCTTCTCTCTGTCACTTTTTTCAAGAAGAGTGCTTAATTACTTTGCTCTAAAAAAGATCAAACGCGGTGACAGCAACGTAATCGTACTTTTGGGCTATGACGAAAAAAGCAAGGATATTCTATCCTCTATGGCGCGCAATGAAGCTTACGTTAAAGGCTGCAAAGAAAAAAAGACGGACGTTCTCGTTATCACCGAAGAAATAACCGACGAATTAAAGGAAGAAATGTACGTCAACAGAGCAGCTTACCTTCGCGCTGATAAGGACACAAATATTGCCGAGTTTCTTAAGACCCATTGCGCAAATTTCGAAAAGCGGCACGTGAGCGTGATAATTCACACTCCCGACGAATCAAAAAATTTGAAATACGCATTTCAGCTTGCCGAGCTCGCCGCAGAGCTGAAGGAAGACGTTGAGCGCGAGTTTAACAATTCAGACCTGGGAATCGACGCCTACATTTTTGACGAAGGAAACAAAGACAGCGTTTACCGCCGTGTTTCTAAAATCTCGGGCGGTGCGGTTCACTGTCTTAATAAATACAACATAATAGCGCGGGACTTTATCAGTAAATATCCCTTGACAAAATTTCTTTCGTGGCAAATTGATACCGAGCACGCTGTGTTTAAAGAAGGAACGGACGCCAGAGTTATAATGATAGGATTCGGCAGCGTAAATTTCCACCTGTTCCGCGCATTCGTGCAGAATAACCAGTTTCTCGTTATGAACTCCGACGGTGAGCCCGAAAAGATGACGGTAAAATATCACATCTTTGATAAGGAAGCCGTAGAGAGCGAAGCACTTCTCGCTGACACTTATATGCACTACGAGGGGTGGTTTAAAAATCTCAGTGATGATGAAAAAAAGAAGTACTTCGACCTCCCTACGTTACCTGCTGACGTAAGCTTTCACCAGTGCAACGTAAACAACGGAAGCTTTTGTGACGAGTTCAAAAACTACCTCACGACCTCGGAGAAGGGATACAATCTGGTTGTCGTTGCCTTAGGTGATGACGTTTCGGTATTAAACCTTGCGGAAAAGCTCGCAAGCTATACAAAAGAAATCAAAGCCGAAAAAAACACCTCGTTTTTTGTAAGAATGAGGGAACCCATTTCGACTATGGAATCCTGTTTTAACCTTGATACGCAATCAGAAATAATTCCATTCGGTGACACAGCCTCCCTTTATTCCTATCAAAAAATCACATTACACGAGGCCGACAAGATTGCAAAGGACAGACATCTTTGCTACGCTATTGAATCAAAGAAGGAGACGGTAAGCGACGAGAGCGCTAAGCGCGATGCTCTTCTCCGCTGGCATTTCCAGTGGAAAAACATACAGCGCGAATCAAACGTTTATGCCTGCCTTTCCCTGAGGACGAAGCTCCACCTTCTCGGATACGAAATTGTTGAAAAGACGGAGGGCGGCCCCGACGACTCGAAAAGCTTTTTCGAGGATTACGGGCACGGCAACAAAATCGTTTATCGGGATAAGGTTATAAACCAAAAGAAGCTTGTTAATTACGACGTGGAATACCATAAGCCCGGGACACCCAGGACAAATCTTGCAATATGCGAACACGAAAGATGGAATGCATACCATATTGCAAACGGCTTTATCCCCGCCTCAAAGGAAGAATACAGGACTGAGGGGAAGAACGCTCTCATTGAGCGCAGAAAGCACATAAACATAGCTTCAACCAAGGGACTTTCCGAGTATGCCGAATGGCAGGTTTCAGAATACGGTTGCTCCCCATTCGATGCGGACGTCATCAAATACGATTATCAGCTTATGGACGATGCAATATGGCTTCTTGACCGTTCGGGTTACACGGTGGTTAAGATGAAAAAGACTAAAGAAATAGAGGACAACAAATGAAACTGCTTTCCGAATCCAAGTTCGACATAAAGGACTATTACGGCGACCTAGTTATTATGTACCCCGAGGATGCTGAAGATACTGCGAAAAAGTTGAAGGAGCTGCTCGACGTATCCGGGCACGTTTATCACCTGGTCAAGCTCTCACCGGATGCTCTTACAAACAGAAATTACGTCAGTGATACCATCAGAATGCTTGACGGATGCGCTTGCTTTGTTCCGATTATTACAAAATATTTCTATGCTGCTGAAAATGCTCTTTTCCGCTCTCTAATCTGGCATTTCATAGGCTATATGAGAACAAAGCTCAACGAGGGCATTGTGCCGTTCATACCCAAGGGCGACAGCACAACGCTTGAGGGCACTCCCATTCAGCAGCTTGATATCCTGCATGACGAGGGAGAGCTTATTACTCTTCTTCTCGGAAAATATTCTTCAAAGCTTCTTTGCAATAACTATTATAAAAACCGGGTCACAAACCTTTACGCATCGAAGCGAATAATGTATCACTGTCTGCGCTTACAGTTCAACATCTACGAAAGCGCATTTAAAAATGCAAAAAAATACTACACCGAAAATATTTCCCACAGAGTAAGCGATGCCGAAATAGACAAGCACCTCGAAAAATATATTGAAGAAAACCTTATTTGCGGATGCAGGATAGTCAGCTTCGGCTCAAGCGAGCGACTCGAGCCGCAAATGATGGTTTACAAGGACGAAATTCACCCCGATATCGAAGAGATACCGGAAACTCTTATCGGTAAGAAGACCTACCGCAAGCTGACAAAAGAGGAAATCAAGTCAAATCCCCAAAAAAGAGGTGTGCGCGCGGAAATCGTTACCGATATACTCATCCCCGTTCACAAGCTCCTCGGAGCATACGTGAAGGCATATCTCACCTGCCTCGACAAAGACTGTCCGTTGCAATTCATCCTCGCACTTATGGAATCGGATTTTACAGGCAAGGAGGCTTCGGGATATAACTCCCGTAAGTTCAAGGATTACGACTTCTGGAAAAAGATATACCCCTCTTCTTCCTTTATCGACGGTGCGCTTGGAAGAGTTTACTTCTCTCTGAATTTCCAAGAACCCGAAAATCCCATAACGCCCGAGCCCTCGCTCCGCATTGGAAATAAAGTGGATTTCGTATTCCCGCAGTAACGGAGGTTTAGTATGATTAATTCAAAAATAGATATAAACGAAATTGAGGTCGGCACATTCGACTTTCATACCCGCGCTCTTGAGGAAGACGAGAAAAAATACTACGGAATTTTCATTTCCCATTCAAGCCGCGACAACGATGAATTTCTCTACCCTCTTCGCAATGCCATGCGCGATAAAGGTTTACATCCGCTTTGCGACCGCGACTTCCTTTCCGGCGGAGAAAACTACCAGATTAAAATTGAAAGCATGCTTAACTGCTATGCCGCAGTTATCATAATCACGGAAAACTCTATCGGCTCGGACTGGGTTAATTACGAGATGGGAATTCTCGCAGGACGCGGTATCCCGATATACCTCTGGGACCCGAACGGTATACTGACTGTTGAAAACGAAAAATTTCGCGAGTACGTAAATCTGCATTTTGAAAGATTTATGCCC
Organism: Eubacteriales bacterium; assembly: GCA_045613205.1. Taxonomy (GTDB): domain Bacteria; phylum Bacillota; class Clostridia; order Oscillospirales; family CAG-272; genus UBA1740. The sequence continues at coordinate 23,605 of JAZLAO010000153.1, forward strand.
GCATACTACTCTAAAGACGAGCTTATAGCTACGCTTGGCAACACGTCGGCATATGCCGAAATGTTCTGCGAGGAGAATGCATTCCTCGATTCAAAGGCCTTCACAAAGCGAATGAACGAGCGCGTTGACACCGTAATTGCCACGATTGAAAGCGACATATTCGACGAGTATTACGCTTATTTTGCAGAATGCAAGATAGGAACTCTTGTTCCCAATTTCGGCATGTTCTACGAGGGGCACGGTGACGGTGAGCATTGCTTTGCAAAATCCGGTGCTGAAATTCCTGACGGGATATGCCCGGTCAGCAAAACGCATTGCGCGCTTCACACGACAAGAATTCTCGGAGAAGAAAACAAGGAGTGCGTTCTACTAAACCACGTTCTGTATAACGGAACGCTGATAAGGAAAGGCGAATGCGACAGGCGCGGCACAACGACAAAGGTTGGAAGCATTGTATTCAACATGCCGGTACACCGCTACTACGGCACAGAATTCAAATTTATCCTCGACGTCCCTGACAACAGAAGCTACGACGTGCTTATGAATCTTCTTGAGCAGGCAGGAATGAATCCCTCGGGCCCAGCGTGCTCGGTTGGCGGAAGAATCTATCTTTCGCTTCCGTCAAGAAAAAGGCAGGGGCTTTTCAGACTCGTGCATCAGTTTGAAAACAATTTCCTCTGCCCCCACGCAGCAAGAAAAAAGTGAACACAAAAAACTCCCGAACCTTATCAGGGCTCGGGAGTTTAAATTTTAAAGCAATTAAACAACTTCTGCGAAAGAGCGTACGTCGAGCGAGGAAACGGCGATAGAAAAAGGCTGAGTCAAAAAAACTCAGCCTTTTGCGGTTATTCAAAAATTATCGTCACCGAGAGGGCAAACGTATTTAGAGTAGAAACCGTCGCTTGAGGAGCGAGAGGTGTATAAACATACACCGAGCGAGGAAACGGCGGTAGAATAAAAAACTATAATTAAATCAAAGAAAACCGTAGGTTTTCAACCTTAAATTCATTGGTCTTGTACAAAGTAAAAGAGAGGTACTGTGTTTAACAATACCTCTCGTTTTTTATTCGGTTATACCTGAATACGGAGCGCGGCGGTGGCGATAATTTTTAGAAAAAATTGTTGGCTGACGAGCGAAGGCGTACGAGCGTACGTCGAGTGAGGAAACGACGATAGAAAAAGGCTGAGTCAAAAAACTCAGCCTTTTTCGGTTATTCAAAAATTATCTTCACCGAAATTAAGCAAGCTCTGCGAAATACTTAATCGTTCTTACCATCTGAGATGTGTAAGAGTTCTCGTTGTCGTACCAAGCAACAACCTGAACCTGATAAGTATCGTCGTCAATCTTTGCAACCATGGTCTGAGTTGCATCGAAGAGTGAACCATATCTCATACCGATAACGTCGGAGGATACGATTTCGTCGGTGTTGTAGCCGAAGGACTCGGAAGCCTGAGCCTTCATTGCTGCGTTGATAGCATCAACAGTAACGTCCTTACCCTTAACAACTGCTACGAGAATAGTGGTAGAGCCGGTGCAGGTAGGAACTCTCTGAGCAGAGCCGATAAGCTTGCCGTTGAGCTCGGGGATAACAAGACCGATTGCCTTTGCAGCGCCGGTAGAGTTGGGAACGATGTTCTGTGCGCCTGCACGTGCACGGCGAAGGTCACCCTTTCTGTGAGGACCGTCAAGAATCATCTGGTCACCAGTGTATGCATGAACGGTGGTCATGATACCGGACTGGATAGGAGCGTAATCGTTAAGAGCCTTTGCCATAGGTGCAAGGCAGTTGGTAGTGCAGGATGCTGCGGAGATGATCTTATCCTCAGCGGTAAGAGTATCATTGTTTACGCCGTAAACGATAGTCTTAAGGTCCTTACCTGCGGGAGCAGAGATAACAACCTTCTTTGCGCCTGCGTTGATGTGAGCCATCGACTTCTCGGTAGAGGTGTAGAAACCTGTGCACTCGAGAACAACGTCAACACCAAGCTCGCCCCAAGGGCAGTTAGCTGCGTCCTTCTCTGCATAGATTTTGATGGTCTTGCCACATACAGTGATGCTGTCCTCAGTAGCAGAAACAGTCTCTGCGTACTCGTACTTACCCTGAGCGGTGTCGTACTTAAGAAGGTGAGCAAGCATTTTGGGGCTGGTGAGGTCGTTGATAGCTACGATCTCGTATCCCTCTGCGCCGAACATCTGTCTGAATGCAAGACGTCCGATACGGCCAAAGCCGTTGATAGCAACCTTTACATTTGCCATTTTGAAAATCCTCCAAAATATAATTTATTTTTATTAAACGCAATTTATACGGCAATCCCTCTGCCGCCATTCTATATTTTAGCATAATTATTGTAAATATTCAAGAGGATTGTAGAATTTTTATCAAATTTGTTATATATTTTTAAAAAACCGACACAAACGGTGATTTTTTTGTTTATTTTAGTTTGTTTATATCTCTTGGAGCTCTTGACTTTCAAGCATTTTTTTGCTATAATAAACCGACTGAACGGGGCAATCGCGCGGTATAGTGCCGAAAGGTATTACCGTGAGGAAAGTCCGGGCTTCATAGGGCAGGATAACGGATAACGTCCGCCTGGGGCGACCCACGGGAAAGTGCAACAGAAATAAACCGCCGCTTTTGCGGTAAGGATGGAAAGGCGAGGTAAGAGCTCACCCGAGGCTATGGTAACATAGCTTCGCTGTAAACCCTATCCGAAGCAACACCTTGAATTCCGATTTTATCGGTCGGCTGCCCGTCGATTTCATGGTGGCAGAGCCGCTTTGGCTTGAACTAGACGGTAACGTTTAGTGAAGATAGATGATTGCTGCGCCGCAAGGCGTACAGAACCCGGCTTACAAGTTCAGTCCCTCTTTTAGAAGTATTACGGTGTGGCACAACTGTCACACCGTAATTTTTTTAGCTGTTCATCATATAATTCATTAAATAAATATTTTTATGCTTTATTTGTAAATTTTGCCCGTTACGTCTTGCAAAAAAAGAAAAATAAAAGTATAATATAAGGAGTTATATGTTTTACTATAACGAAAGACTCATTAGGACCGTGGGATTTGTCGGTCTCGGAAAATCAAACGTCGGTGTGCTTCTATACCTTAAAAAGCACTACAAAAATCTCGAGTTCACCTTGAGGAGCTCCTCGCCCGTCGGATTTGGCGAGGGTACATTCAAAAAGTGCTATTTCGGCAAGGACTCATTTAATTATATCACCGAGGATATTCTCTTCCTTTCCCCGTCGGTAAGGCGGGATATTCCCGAGCTTATGCGTGCGGCGAGGGCGGGGGTTATACTCTCCTCGGATACCGAGCTTTTCTTCTCTCGGGTGACGTCCGACATTTATGCCGTGAGCGGCTCCGACGGAAAAAGCACTACTACGTATCTGACCGCTTCCCTTCTGAAAGGCTCGTACAAAAACGTCTACCCTTGCGGTAACATTGGCGAGGCTATGACACCGCATCTAGACGATGAGTCGGGTGCGGCGCAGGTAACCGAGCTATCAAGCTTTCAGCTTTTCTACTCGAAGCCAAAATCAAACCGTGCCGTTATAACGAATATTACCGAAAACCACCTTAATTGGCACAAGTCCTTTGAGGAGTACATAGAAGCCAAGAAAAATATACTTTTCCGCGCGGGCGAGCGAGTCATAAACTACGACTGTCCCGTGTTGCGCAGACTTGTCAAGGATTTTAGGATTTTTGCGGTATTTTCAAAAGCTCACAGCGAAGAGTATTTGAAAAGAAAAATCTCAGCGGAATTATATATTACCTTATCCGACGGGATAATCACGGCATCTGGTGAGCCCATACTCGACGTGCGCAAAATCCGAGTCGGCGGTGAGTATAACGTGCTGAATTTTATGGCTGCTATTGCTATGAGCTATGGCAGATGTACAAAGGACGACGTAGTCCGGCTTGCCGAGAGCTTTCGAGGACTTAGACACAGGTGCGAGCTTATCGCTGAAAGGAATGGTGTCAGATATTACGACTCCTCTATAGATTCCTCACCGAAAAGATGTGCCGCGACTCTCAGCGGCTTTAGCGAACGTGTGACGGTAATCCTTGGCGGAAAATCAAAGGGGCTTGACTTTTCGGAGCTTTTGCCCACCCTTTCAAAAAAGACGAAGCGCGTAATCCTTACGGGTGAATGTGCTTATGAAATCAAGGAAATTCTTGACTCGGATAAGAGCTTTTCGTCGCTTGGGATTCCATATGACGTTATAGAAGATTTCGGTGAAGCTGTAAAATACTCGATAACAACGGCAGAGCCCGGTGACTCGGTCATACTTTCCCCTGCTGCAACAAGCTACGACAAATTTAAAAATTTTGAGGAACGCGGAGACTGCTTCGCGAAACTAATAAAGGAATTCAAAAAATAAGGAAGAATAAAATGAAAAAAATCGTTGCTTTACTTTCTCTTATTGCAATAACCGTCACCTTGACGTTCTCACTCTTTTCCTGCTCGGGCGGAAGTGACGTTCCCGACGGAATGCAGCTCATCGCAGGCGGTGAGTCGCTAGGATATTATTTCTACGGTCCTGAGGAGTGGACTATTTCCAACATAGGCTCGATAAAATCGGCTTACGCTTCAAGAGTTGATTCATCATCTATAAGCTTAACCGAGGTTTATCCCGTCGATTTTCTTCCCGACGGTGTCGAGGGGGTGGACGAATATTTCTTCGGCTCTTACTTTGAAAATTCGCTCTCGGAATTCCCAAGCGAGCCTAAAGTATCAAACCCAGACGGAGAAAATGTAATTTTCGGAAAAGAGGGCGAGGCTGCCGACAAGGCGAAAAAGTATACTTACACATATGAATACTTTGATTACACTGCCGGAAAATCCTTCAATTTCGGATTTATGCAGATTCTTCTGAAGAAGGCTGACAGATACTACATCTTCACATTCTCTGCCTCTATGGCGGAGAGAAACGCAACGGGAAAATCCTATTACAGCTTCTATCTCGGTGACGATGAAAATCCCGGAAAAATATACGACGTAATAAACAATTTCAGATTCGTTGAAAAAGCCATCGACGATACAGCTGACGGCGGTCTGAAAAAGGACTCCGACGGATATATACTTATCAGCGACGATTCCCTTTGCGGCTTTAACATGTACGTTCCCGACGGATTTCACAGGGACTACGCAAGCGCGATAGTCAGCGCGACGCACTCGGACGGCTCGAACGTGAATATGACCGAGGC
>JAZLAO010000154.1:0-4346 GCA_045613205.1 Eubacteriales bacterium
CGCTCTGAATCCTTAATTTTCAGCGCTTTCGGCACTTATCTCTCTTGCAAAGTTTGTACTTGGCTGCGAGAGCCAAGCACCAAAATCAACTAAAAATTAAGGCACAGAGTTCTACGAATTTTCGAGAGAGCGAATTTTCCGAAGGACGAGGTTAAAATTTGAGATAATATGCGGATATTATGAGAATTTTTACCGATGTAATTCGCAAAATTTGCCTTTCTGAAACGAGTTTGGATTATTTACTCTTGCCTAATGAAAAATATCTTTAAGGAGAATTTATAATGGCAAAGGAAATTCTTTACGGAACAGAGGCGAGAGCCGCTCTTCTTCGCGGTGTAGATAAGCTTGCTGACACCGTTAAAATCACACTCGGTCCTAAGGGCAGAAACGTGGTTCTTGACAAAAAATTCGGCGCACCCCTCATCACGAATGACGGTGTAACGATTGCAAAGGAAATAGAGCTTGACAATGCTGCTGAAAATATGGGCGCGCAGCTCGTTCGTGAGGTTGCTACCAAAACAAACGATGCAGCAGGCGACGGAACGACTACAGCAACCCTTCTTGCACAGGCGCTTATCCACGAGGGTATGAAAAACGTTGCGGCAGGCGCAAATCCCATGGTGCTCCGCAAGGGTATATTTAAGGCTGTTGACGCGGCTATTGAGGAGCTTAAGGCGCAGTCTAAGACGGTAAACGGCAGAGATGATATCGCCAGAGTAGGCGCAGTTTCTGCAGGTGACGAGTCTATCGGAAATCTCATAGCAGACGCTATGGATAAGGTAACAGCAGACGGTGTTATCACCGTTGAGGAATCGAAGAGCGCTGAAACCTATAGCGAGGTTGTTGAGGGAATGCAGTTTGACCGCGGATACCTCTCTCCCTATATGGTAACTGATACCGACAAGATGGAAGCAGTTCTTGACGATTGCTTGATTCTTATCACCGATAAGAAGATTTCCAACATTCAGGAGATTCTTCCTCTCCTCGAACAGATAGTTCAGTCCGGCAAAAAGCTTCTTATAGTTGCGGAGGATGTTGAGGGTGAGGCTCTTACTACTCTTGTTCTTAACAAGCTTCGCGGTACATTTACCGTAGTTGCGGTTAAAGCTCCCGGATTCGGTGACAGACGTAAGGAAATGCTTCGCGATATTGCTATTCTCACCGGCGGTGAGGTTATCACAAGCGAGCTCGGTCTTGAGCTTAAGGATGCGAGCGTAGCTCAGCTCGGACGCGCAAGACAGGTTAAGGTTACCAAAGAAAATACTATAATCGTAGACGGTGCAGGCGATAAGCAGGCTATCTCTGAGAGAGTCGGTCAGATTCGTGCAGCTATCGAGATTACTACCTCCGAGTTTGATAAAGAGAAGCTCCTTGAGCGTCTTGCAAAGCTTGCGGGCGGTGTAGCGGTTATTAAGGTTGGCGCGGCTACCGAGGTTGAAATGAAGGAGAAGAAGCTTCGCATCGAGGATGCTCTCAATGCTACGAAGGCGGCAGTTGAAGAGGGTATTGTAGCAGGCGGCGGAGTTGCTCTTATCAACGTTATGAACGCAGTTGACGCTGTTGTTGCAGGTCTTGACGGTGACGAAAAGACGGGCGCTACCATAGTTCTTAAATCTCTCACAGCTCCTATGAAGCAGATTGCCGATAACGCAGGACTTGACGGAGCTGTTATCATATCCAAGATTCGCGAGTCCGGTAAGGTTGGCTACGGATTTGATGCATATAACGAGGAGTATTGCGATATGCTTGAGCGCGGTATCGTAGATCCTGCAAAGGTGACTCGTTCCGCACTTCAGAATGCGGCTTCCATCGCATCCACCGTTCTCACCACCGAGTCGGTAGTTTTCGATAAGAAGGAAGATAAGCCCGCAGCTGCTCCCGCACCCGATATGGGCGGAATGTATTAATAACTAATTTTGTTTCTGCCGAGATGTCCGTTGCACCTCGGCAGAATTTTTTTAACTGCCGTGTCGTATTATGACGAATTTGATAAATAACCGCGGAGGTCATTATGTTAACTAATACTAAAGCAACCCTTGACAAAATATTTGTGGATTTAAAACGCTTTTCGTATATTTTAAATATCATATCGAATTGCGTTTACATTTTGGTTACGCTATATGCTTTAATCGCGCGGACGGGAAGTGCTTTTATAAATGTAGCATTGCTCTCGGCTGCCGTAGCATATTTCGTATTTTATATTCTTACTTACAGAATAGACGAAAAAAAGAAAGAGAAAAAAACTGTAAGACGGGCGTGGTACAGCTTCAGGATTTTTATGACCTGTATAAGTCTTTCCATAACGGTGTACGGACTTTACGTTGCCACCGAGCGAGTGAATATTATTTCTTTCCTGCTCGCAACGTTATCAGCTATAAGCTGGATTTTCAGTATCGTTACCGCTGTCATTATGGAGTTTGTCGAAAATCGCATAGAAATGTTCACGTCGGCTCTGACTATGGATTTTGAAAAAGTAACGAGACCTGTCAACACTATAAGCAATGCGGTGAGAAAAATTGCAGGCAAAGAGCCGAAGGAGCCTCAAACAGTCTCAGAAGCGATGGAACGTAAAATCGACAAAATAAGAGAAAAGTATCTTGAGAAGAAGCAAAAGAAGTAACGAAAAATACAAATAAAGGGGTGTCTCAAATGCAAAATTTGAGACACCCCCAAAAATTTGATAAGGGGATAGGCAGCTTTGATGAAAACGACGGTAGAAAAAGTCCATTAAATTTGGAGAAATCCGTAGGATTTTCAACATTATATTGTCTTATTTACGATTTCCTTCGTATCTGAGTCTTTTAATTGTGTTTTTGGACTTTTTCGGTTTTAGCAAATGTGACAGCCCCTTTTTGTCATAATGCAGCCAGCATCTTTATAAAAGAAAGAAGCAGGGCTCTTTTTTTATTATCAAGCTTGTTAATTTCCGCCATAAGCTCGTTTGCAATATAATTGTCGCATTTTATGGAGCTTTCGGTTATAAAAGAAGAAATATCGCAGTCAAGGACCGAGGCAATAGCACCCAAAAGGTCAAGGCTGATTTTTGTTATTCCGCGCTCTACCTGACTTATATATCCAATGGAAACATCAAGCTTTTCCGCAAGCACGCTCTGCGTTATTCCTTTTCTTTTTCTGGCGGATTTTATTCGTGTACCTATCAATTTGTAATCAATATTCATTAAACTGTTCGCTTCTCTTTTCATTTCCGATATAATACTAATATAACACTTATAACTAAAAATACAAGAAATCAATAGGTATAATTATAGTTGTAGGTATTGACTTTTAAGGTATAATTTGCTATAATGTACTTGGATATACCGTGAAGGCGGTTATCGGTAAATAAATCATCGGAGGAAATTTAGTTATGAGTGAACAGATTGATGAGAAGCTCGAAGAGCAGGAACTGAGCAGCGCGGAAAACGAAGCTCTTGAAAAAATGAGCTGCGGCCTTAAGGAAATTTGGAAAATTATTATCTTTTGCTGTGTCGGCTGGCTTATCCTTGCCATAGGTACGAAAACGAGTCCGCTTTTTGCAATCATCGGAGCATTGGTCGTTTCGGTTCCGTCTGTCATTTGCGTAAGAAAGTATGGCTTCAAAAATATTTTCAATTACGATTACCAGATTGTTACCACGTATAAAGACGGACATAAAACCTACGATGCCGATATGGGCGGAAAGCTCGGAATGATGGTTATTCAGCTTTTTCTTACCATATTTATCGGTGTAGTGCTCACTCCCATAAGATACGTTGTTTACTGCATCAGGTATAATGCAAATTGCAAAAAGTTAGATTGGAAGCCGGAATTCAAGTTTGGAACCTTATTCCCGACGGTTGTCGGCATAGGCGTGTTTGTGTTGGGTATCATTTTATTGTCAGTGCTTTAATAAATCCAAAAAGCTCCCTAATGTTTAGGGGGCTTTTTTTGCGCAGTGATGCAGAAAATAGCGGGAAATAACGAATTAATCAAAAAACAAAACGCAACACAAGACTAACGGACGTTTTGTGCCTTTTGTCCTAAAAATCGAGTTTTGTTTTTTTCCTTTGGGCATTTTGCCTATTACATTTCAATTTAAAAATATGATAAAATAATGGAGAGGAATCCTCACTATCCAAGGAGAAAATTGAAATGCACGAAATAGGCGAAAAGATAATATACGGAATAAACGGAGTTATGGAGATTGTTGACGTAAGAGAGGAAGCAATTGGAGATTTTGCGAGAAAATATTACGTTCTCAGTGATTTGAATTCCGCGTCGGCATCACAGATATTCGTTCCCGTTGACAATGACAAGCTTGTTTCGTCAATGCGCCCGCTTCTGTCACGGGAAGAGGCAATGGATAT
>JAZLAO010000155.1:0-46414 GCA_045613205.1 Eubacteriales bacterium
GCTTATCGAAAAGGATACCTCAAGAAGAGATAAGCTTTTTGAAAACACCAAGCTTTTTGCAGAGAAGATAAAGGAAATCGGACTTGACGTTATCGACGGCGGCACACCCATAATCCCGATTATGCTTTACGACGAGCATAAAGCCGTTGAAATGGCAAAGCGTATGATGGAAAAGGGCGTGTACGTGGTTGCGTTCTCGTACCCCGTCGTTCCCAAGGGCAAGGCGCGCATAAGAACTCAGATTTCCGCGGCGCTTTCCGAGGAGCAGATACTCTTTATCGCCGACACCTTCAAACAGGTTAAAGAGGAAATGGGCATTTAAGATGCAATCATTTTTCTTCATTCTTGAAACTGTCGGAATAGTATCCTTTGCAATATCGGGCGCTCTTGCGGCAATAGATAAGGAAATGGACATCTTCGGTGTTCTCTTTCTCGCCATTACCACCTCGTTTGGCGGAGGTATGCTCCGCGACGTCTTAATAGACCGCACGCCCTCCTTCTTCACGAGTCTTTTTCACATAATCTGCGCTATCGCCTCGGCTCTTGCGGTTTTTATTCTGGCTGCTATATTTAAACGTCAGTACGTGGAAAACGAGCACGTCGTTGAAGGTATAAACAACTACTTTGACGCAGTCGGACTTGGAGTGTTTGCGGTTATGGGCGCAAAAATATGTATCGGCGCGGGCTTTGATTCCCCGCTCGTCGCAATCTCGCTCGGTATGATAACCAGCGTCGGAGGCGGTATGATACGTGATTTGTGTCTTAGAAAAATACCCTTCGTTTTCAATAAACGCGTGTACGCCGTCGCATCTCTTTTAGGCGCCGCGCTATACTACGTGCTCTTGAAAACCACCTCGGTTCCCGAATACCTCTCATTCCTGCTTGGCATCATATGCGTCGTCGCAATACGCGTCCTCGCAACCGTGTTCAAGCTCAATATGCCGAAAGCAATAATTTTCGAAAAGGACACGGCAGAAAAGAAAGAATAAAAAAGACTCAAATACGAAGGAAATCGTAAATGAGACAATATAATGTTGAAATCCTACGGATTTCTCCAAATTTTATGGACTTTTTCTACCGCCGTTTTCGAGACTCGACGTACACTCGTACGCCTCACGTCTTGAAAAGCGTCGCTTTTTACTCAAATCTGCCTATCCCCTTATCAAATTTTTTGGGGTGTCTCAAATTCAAAATTTGAGACACCCCCTGTTTTATTTAAACCAATTTTATCAGATAATTTTATCAGATGATAAGCTCATCAAGCGAATATTTCGGCACAGCGTGGTCGTCGCGCTCATCACGGAAATATTTTATATCTCCGTCCTTAACGTCGGTGAGATACACGTTTTCGGTAGGCTTGCCGAGTGCTATTACTATTGCGGGGGTGTATCCCTCTCTTGCGAGAATTTCGCCAATCGCGCCCTTTTTGAAGCTCATTATTATACAGCCGCCAAGTCCCATTTCGGTAGCGGTGAGGACTATCGACTGAGCCGCTATACCCATATCAACGGCAAGGCTGGTTTCAACCTTTTCCGCCTTTTCGTTATCAAGCATCATAACGACGTAAGCCGTAGGACGCTCGGCTTCGGTGGGACCCGCCCATTCCTTTAAATATCCCGCAAACGCAACGTTTTCGAATATTTTGTCGCACTCCTCTTTTTCGTTGACGAGCGCGAATCTTATCCTCTGACGGTTTGCCGAGGATGCTGAGCATCTCGCGGACTCTATCATATCGCGAAGCTCACTGTCGGTTATAGCTCTGTTTGCATCAAATCGGCGGTATGAACGAGTTTTCTTTATAAGTTCTGCTATCATTTTTCTACCCCTTAATATACAAAATCGAATTCAAAGTCGTAGATGCTAACGGTGTCGCCCTCTTCTACGCCTGCCTCGCGAAGCTTGTCTATAACACCGTTTTTCATAAGCACACGCTGGAAGAAGTTAAGCGATTCGTAGTCGTCAAAATTAATCTGTCCCATAAAGTTATAGAGCCACTCTCCCTCGACGAGATATTTTCCGCCCTCGCGCCTTACCGTCGTTATCTTCTCTCCCGATGCGCCTCGTATAGCCTCGTCCTCGGGTGTCATTTCGGTTTCATAAACCGTTATGGGAGGAAGGTCGCGGAGCGCCTCGGCGGTTACTCTTACAAGCTCATCAAGCCCTTCGCCCGTTATGGCGGAAACGTATATCACCTCGCGCGAAAGCTCGGCACAGCGAGCCTTGAATTTCTTTACAGCATCCGAGTCCATATCGGCTGAGTCGGTTTTGTTAGCGACTATTATCTGCGGTCTTTCGGAAAGCTCGGGAGAATATCTTTTGAGCTCGGTGTCTATTTTATCAATATCGTCAGCGGGCTCTCTTCCGTCCTGGCCTGAAATATCAACGACGTGCAAAAGAAGGCGGCATCTGTCAACGTGGCGCAAAAACGCGTGGCCGAGTCCCGCACCGTCCGATGCCCCCTCAATAAGTCCCGGGATATCGGCCGCCAAAAATCCTGTGCCCTCTCTTACCGAAACTACACCGAGGTTCGGTGAAAGAGTCGTGAAATGATAATTTGCAATCTTGGGCTTTGCCGCTGAAATTCTCGAAAGGATAGAGGACTTTCCTACGTTGGGAAATCCTATAAGTCCGACCTCCGCGAGCATTTTAAGCTCAAGGAGAACCTCTCTTTCCTCGCCCTTCGTTCCGTTCTTTGCAAAGCGCGGAATCTGCCTTGTGGGAGTTGCGAAATGTCTGTTGCCCCAGCCGCCTCTGCCGCCCTTGCAAAGCACGTACTCGTCGGCATTCGCCATATCGAATATAATCTTTTCTGTTTCGGGGTCTTTTATGAGAGTTCCCCTCGGAACACTGACGATAACGTCAGCACCGTTCTTGCCGTGCATCTTACCGGTTTTTCCGTCACCGCCCGGCTCTGCCACAAACTTTCTCTTATATCTGAAAGCAAGAAGCGTATTCGCGCCCTCATCAACCTTGAATATTACGTTTCCGCCTCTGCCGCCGTCACCACCGTCCGGACCGCCTGCGGATACGTATTTTTCACGGTGAAAGGAAATTGCGCCGTTACCGCCGTTTCCTGCTTTTACGTAAATTTTAATATTATCTACAAACATCTTTTATATTGAGGAAGAGTCCTCGCCCTTCTGTCTTATGATTATTTTTATCGGAGTTCCCTCAAAGCCGAACGCGTCGCGCAGGCAATTCTCTATATATCTTCTGTAAGAGAAATGGAACAGCTCCTCGGAATTACAGAATATAACGAATGTCGGGGGATTTACCGATACCTGTGTCATGTAATAGATTTTAAGCCTTTTGCCCTTATCCGACGGGGGCTGAACTCTGGTCATTGCATCGTTTAGCAAATCGTTGAGCATACCCGTTGAAATGCGGCGGCTGGCTTCCATATAGGCGTTCTTTATCATCGGATAAATATTCGCAACTCTCTGCCCCGTCTTTGCCGACACGTAGACTATGGGGGCGTAGGTCATATATGAAAGCGCTGTTTTTATTTTAGTATTGAAGTTGTTTACCGTGGAATTTTCCTTTTCGATTGAGTCCCACTTGTTGACTACTATTATTGATGCCTTGCCCGCGTCGTGAGCAATACCTGCAATCTTTTCGTCCTGCTCGGTTATTCCGTCGCCCGCATCAATCATTATAAGACAGACGTCGGCTCGTTCAACAGCCATATTTGCTCGAAGAACACTGAATTTTTCTATTCTGTCCTCCACCTTGGACTTGCGCCTTATACCTGCGGTATCTATGAAATTAAATACTCCGTGGCTGTTTTCAACCCTCGTATCGACGGCATCGCGCGTAGTTCCCGCAATGTCCGAAACTATCATTCTCTCCTCACCGCACATACGGTTGATTATAGAGGACTTACCCGCGTTGGGCTTTCCTATTACGGCTACGTTTATAATGCCCTCGTCCGAGTCGTCGGCATCAGAAAAATCGCACTCCTCGATTATAGCATCGAGCAAATCTCCCGAGCCGGTTCCGTGAATTGAGGAAAGAGCTATGGGCTCGCGCTCAAATCCAAGCTCGTAAAACTCGTAAAACTCGAAAGGAACGGCTCCCACACTGTCAACCTTATTAACTACGAGAATTATCGGCTTCCCGGATTTCTTAAGCATAATTGCAATATCTCTGTCGTCAGCGAGAAGTCCCGCGCGGATATCACACATAAATATAATAACGTCTGCCGTGTCAACCGCTATTTCAGCCTGCGTACGCATCTGCTTTAGTATGGTGTCATCGCTTTTCGGCTCGATTCCGCCCGTGTCAATAAGAACAAAACGACGGTCGTTCCATTCCGCCTCCGCATAAATTCGGTCTCGGGTTACACCCGGAACATCCTCGACTATCGAACGGCGTTCTCCTATAAGCTTATTAAAAAGCGTGCTTTTGCCGACGTTAGGTCTGCCGACAATGGCAACTATTGGTTTTGACATAATTACTCCTTTCCAAAGACAGCATCAACGAAATCAAAGCCGTCGTTTTCGCATACGCGGATTTTCACACCGAGCCTTGATTCAAGCTCGGAGAGCGTCATACCGCAAAGAAAATCCATTTCGGGATATCTTAAAGCCGAAGACGGCAAAAGAAGCTCGTCGCAAGAGAGCTTCCCCTCAAGCTGCTCTGAAATATCCTTACCCGTTAAAAGTCCCGTAACGGTTATTGAGTCCCCGAAGAAATTGTTTTTTATCGGGAATACGTCGATATGAATTTTATCAGTCGTTTTCATAATGGCATCCGCCATCGAAGATATTGTTTTATAAGAAGCGTAGCCGGTGACTGTCGCTACCCTGCGGGGATGAGTCAATCCGTCCGAAAGCTCGTCCGAATCCTCAAGCGCCAAGTTAAATTCATCTACCATCGAGCGAAGCATTCCGACACCGTTTTCAATCTGAGGATAGTCCTCGTAATACTCGGCATCGGGAATCTGCCTTCCCGATTTCAAATAGAATTCGTCAGCCGCAAAGAAAAGACGCGAGCCGAATTTCGCCTTGTGCTCCTCTGCAAAGGCATCTATCATATCAATTATCTCGCCTGCTTCGCGGGCATCAAAATCGGTTAGGGGATAGAGTCCCTCTCTGTGCTTTGTAAGTCCCGCAGGTACTACCGAAACGCTTGAAAGGCGAGGAAAATATTTAGAGAGGTCGGTCATAGTACGCAAAAGCTCGTCACCGTCGTTGATTCCTCGGCACAGCACTATCTGACCGCACATTGAAAGCCCCGCCTCGAAAAACCTGTCAAGATATGAAAGCACCTCGCCTGAGCGCTTGTTCTTCATCATTTTGACACGGAGCTCGGGGTTTGTCGTATGAATAGATATGTTGATAGGCGAAAAACGCATCTTGACTATTCGGTCTACGTCCTTTTCAGCCATATTAGTAAGAGTAATATAGTTACCGTGTATAAACGAGAGTCTTGAATCGTCGTCCTTAAAATAAATAGTGTCGCGCATCCCCTTCGGGTTCTGGTCGATAAAGCAGAATATGCACTTGTTTTTACAGGATTGCTTTTCGTCCATGAGAGCAGTTTGAAACTCAAGTCCTATATCGTCATACTGACCTTTTTTTATTTCGACACTGTATTCGCATCCCTCGCGGGTAAGCGAGAGAATTACCGTCCTTTCTGCAAGATAAAAACGGTAATCAAGAACGTCGTTTATTTCATTTCCGTTTATGGCAACTAGAATGTCGCCCGATTTAATACCTTTTTTTTCGGCACGCGAGCGGCTTTCCACACCTATTATTTTTACCATTATTTCACCAAATCCTTACGAAGAAAAGCGACAAGCAAAGCTACCAGGTATGTCAGTGTCGCAAAAGTTAAAAAGCCAAGAAAATCAAGCCATACATCGCTGACAGAAGAGCCTCTGCCCGAAAATATTTGTACGGTTTCGTCAAGAAAAGCAATAAACAGCCCAAGCGGATACGATGCCATCATAAATACTTTTTTGTGTGAAAAAAGCGACAGGTAAAGCGCGAGCTCAAGTCCAAGCAAAGCAAACTCCACAAAATGCGCAATCTTGCGAAGATTAATCTGGACAAACTCCCCCGGTTTTGTTTCAGGCGGAATAATCTCCCCCACTATCTCACCGACCTTGTCACTCTCCTCTTCGGATTTTTCAGGTGGCATTGCCGACTGTATGAATATAAAGGCTACTGTTAATACAATCAGGACGATAAGAAAAATCCTTATCGCATCTTTATAACCAAAACGCATAAAAAACTCCGTTCAATGAATAGTTTTGCCCTTTCCGAGCGCGTAAATCATTTCTGGGGTCACGCCGTTTTCCTTGAGGAAGGCTACGGCTTCGGCAGAGCCGCCCTTTCCTGCCGCCAGCATAAGACGGGTTCCCTTCGTTCTGTCGAACTCGGTTCCGAGTCCGTCGATAAAGCATTTAGCGTAGAGATACTTTCCTTTTGCCGCAAGCTCCTCTACATAGGTTGGGTCATGCCTCGCGGCAGCTCTGAACCATTCAAAAGCTGCTCTCGCATCGGCTTTAATTACCGCAAATCTCCTATCCTCTTCGTCAAAATCCGGAACGTATCCGGTGAGAAGCGGTGTTGCTATATCTCTGTATTCGGGTTTATGATACGGGATAAGACATATTCCGATAACGTCAGGCTCAAACATACATCCGAGCGTTGACGCCATTCCCATGTAAAGCTCGGCTTCTATACAGCCGTCCTCCGCAGACATACGCATATATTTATGCGCCAAATCAAAGTCCTGATTCACACCCTCACCGTGCAAATAAAGCATAGCAAGGTTATAATATGCATCTCCGCCCTCCATATTTCTGGCAAAGGAAAAATAGCTTTTGGCTTCCTTGGGGTCGTAATTTCTGCCGTATCCCCTCCAAAGACAGTATCCGTAGTTAAATGCCGCAAGTGAGTCACCGTCGCGCGCCCCCTCGAGATACATATCGGCGGCGGCTTCATAATTTCCGTCGAGAAACTCTACGTCTGCTTTCAACTTTTCGTACAAAACCGCCGTCCTCCTTATGTTCTTCTATATTTTTACGCTATCGTAAATTTAGTACCCTCTCTTGAGTCAATAAGGGTTATTCCCTTTTCAAGAAGCTCGGCTCTGATAGCATCTGCCTTGGCAAAATTCTTATTAGCCTTCGCCAGCCGTCTTTCCTCAATTTTTTCGTTTATATAAGCGAGAAGCTCGGGGTCACCCGACGGTGCGTCGGTATTCTCAGTCTCACTTTCGAGCTTAGCGGCAGCCGCGATAAGTCCGAGGTCAAGCACCCTTTCAAAATCCTTTATAAGCGCAAGCTTGGTTTTGTCATTTGCGTTAAGCTTAAATACGTCGTAAAGCGCGGTAACCGCAAGCGAGGTGTTAAGGTCGTTATCAAGAGCGTCGGTAAAGCGTTTTTTGCCCTCGGCAAACGCTGTCTCATCTATAGCGTCGGATTCCGAAACCTTAAGTGCCGCAACTCTTGCAACGAGCTTATTATACGCGATTTTTGCATTCTCAAGGTTTTCCCAGGAGAACACAAGATTCTTTCTGTAATGCGACTGCAGGCAGAAGAAGCGGTATACGAGCGGGTCAAATCCGCGCTCCTCAAGAAGAGATACGGTGAGAAACTCGCCCTTGGATTTTGACATCTTTCCTCCGGCAGTATTCAAATGGTGAACGTGGAACCAGTATCTGCACCACTCATGGCCGAAGGTCGACTCACTCTGCGCGATTTCATTCGTATGGTGCGGGAATGCATTATCTATGCCGCCGCAGTGGATATCGAGATACTCGCCAAGGTGCTTCGATGCAATGCAGGAGCACTCTATATGCCAGCCGGGGTAACCCACACCCCAGGGAGAATCCCATTTCAGCTCCTGGTCCTCAAATTTGGATTTTGTAAACCAGAGGACAAAATCAGCCTTATTTCTCTTGTTTCCGTCAGCTTCAACACTTTCACGTACGCCAACCTCAAGGTCATCCTCGTTAAAATCATTGAATACATAATATTTTTCAAGCTTTGAGGTATCAAAATACACGTTTCCGCCCGCCTCGTATGCATAGCCCTTTTCGAGAAGGGCTTCTATCATAGAGATAAACTCGGGCACACATGAGGTCGCGGGCTCGGTGATATCAGGCTTCGTTATGTGAAGCTTTTCACAGTCGGCAAAAAATGCATCAGCGTAGAACTTTGCTATCTCAAGCACGGTTTTGCGCTCGCGGCGCGCGCCCTTCAGCATCTTGTCCTCACCCGTATCTCCGTCGCTTGTAAGATGTCCGACATCGGTAATATTCATTACGCGCTTTACGTCATATCCTACGTAGCGAAAATACTTTTCAAGCACGTCCTCCATTGCGTAGGTGCGCAGATTTCCTATATGAGCAAAATGATATACGGTAGGTCCGCAGGTGTACATCGTCACCTTGCCCGCCTCGCGAGGAATAAATTCCTCTTTCGTTCTTGTTAAAGAATTATATAAAAGCATATTTCGGTTATCCTTTCTTCAAGGCAAGAAAGCCTTAAAAACACATAATTATACAGATATCATTTTAGCAGAAAACAGTCGTTTTGTCAAGCATATATAAGTTTTTACACTGTACAAAGTAAAAAAATTATTTTTTCTATTGTATTTTCGTTAAAAATCTGTTATCATTTAATATAGAGAAATTTTCCTTCGGAGGATAAGAATAGATGCAGAATCAAACTACAAAAAGAAAAGGCGCTTACGCAAAGCTCACCGGATTCAGACGCGCTGTACCGATTATACTCACGGCACTCGCTGTCTTTATTGCTTTTTGCTTTGTGCTGCAGGATACGGGAGCGTTCGGCCGCGCCATATCAAGCGTGCTGCTCGGTCTTTTTTCTATAGGCGGATATTTCATACCCGCTTTTCTCGTTATACACGCTGTTTTCTATGCCTCCGACGTTCTTGAAAAGAGAACTCTTTCAAGGGTTATATTCACGGCTATTACAGTTATCACCATTGCAGCTCTTACTCACGCCGTGACCTATTGGGACGAGGGAATCACCTTCAGCGCGAAGAGCTTTTACGAAAACGGAACGAACGCTAAAGGCGGCGGATTCTTGGGAGGTACGGTTGCCTTCGCGCTTACCAAGGTTTTCGGAAACGTAGGTCTTATAATAATTGCAATCGCGCTTTTCGCGCTTTACGTCACGTATTATTTTTCAAGTGCAAAGACGCTTCTCTTTAAAGCTCTGCTCAAAATGCTAAATGCTATTTCAGGATTTTTTTCCTCCTACGGAAAAAAGCGCAAGACGAGCAAGGCACAGAGGAAGATAAGACTTGAGGAGCGTCAGCGCGAAATGCTTGCGGCTGAACAGGACATGCTTATCGACGACGATTTCTTTGAGGCAGACAACGGTCTCAAAGAGCTTAAGATAACCGAGCTTGGAATCAGCGAGGTGAGAGACGACGCAGAGATTGAACGCAATCCGCATCTTGAGAAAAAGGTTCGCCGTGACACCGAAAGCGTCTCTTCGGGATACGGGAAAGCTAAATATGCAGAATCAAGCTTCCGAGAGGCACACGAGGTTAAGCGCCGTACCGTGAATATGGATTACAGTACTGTTAATTCCTCACGCCCCCTCTCAAACTCAACCTCCGACTCTATATATGAGCCGAAGGCAAGCGATATAATATACGATGAACCGATAACCTCAAGCTCAGACGAGAGCGCTGACGCGCTGTTCTCGCGCAACTTTGAGCCGTTTGATTTCAAGCTGAACGAAGAGCTTTCAAACAAGCCGTCAAGCAAAGCAATGAAAGCGAACCGTGAGCCCGAGGGAATCAGCGAGATAACCGAGCCAATTACCGAAATTACCTACGAGGACGTTGAAAAGGCAAGGCAGAGAGCCGACTTCGAAATGAAGAAAAAAATGGCTATCGAAGCACAAAAAAGATACGCTGCGGCAGAAGCGGAAGCCTCTCGTATAAAAGAGGAAAACGCAAGAGCTGCCGAAGCAGCTCCTTCACAAGCAGAAGACTTCTACTCTCATAATGCTGCGCCCTCCCCCACGGAAACCGATTTCCGCAACAGCGAGCCGTACATTCCCGAATATATGAAGACGGTGAACGAAGAAGCTCACGAGACGGCAACGGAGATGCCCGAAGAAAACGAATATTCGGCAAAGCGCGCCGAGAGCTTCGAAAGCGCAATAAACGGCTATGAGCAAGAGATTCAGTCAAAAGAATTCAAGCCCTACACTCCACCGTCGGTAAACGATAGCTTCGAGCAAGACCTGCCGACAGAAGAAAATACAGAGGAGCTTAAAATTACTCGCGCCATGCTCGAACCTACCCCCACCGCGACGGAGGTCACCAAGGAAACAGAAGCCTCGGAAAACGACTCCGAGGACGGCGCGGATTACGCATTCGACACCGCGGAATCATTTGATTCATACACCGCAGAAAGCACCGACGGCAGCGATGACGACGAGGAAGCTATGGTATTTGACTTCTCTGCCGCGGACGCAGAAGAAGTTCCCGGGGACTCTCTTTACGGAGAGGAAGAGGAAATTCCGCCCGAGGAGCAGAATGCTGACGTAATCGAACAGCGCAAGCTTTTCCCATTTCTCGATGATAACAAGGACTCGGATACTACTGTCAATTCAAGCGACGATTCTGCATATGCCGCATCCGACAGCCTTGACGCTCAGGATAACAGTGAATTAAAAAGCTCGGAAGACGAGCCGCCGTTTGAGGCAGAACCGAAAAGGTCCGTTTTTGCGGAGAGAATGATGCAAAAGACAGCACCCGCACCGAAGCCCGTTGAGGAAAAGCCTGTTGAGGAAAAACCCGACTATTCTGACTATCAGTATCCCTCGGTTGAGCTTCTTGCAAAAGGAAAAATCGAAGAGGACTTAAACCAGGAAGAAGAGAAAAACCAGAATGCTGAAAAGCTCGTTGACGCGCTTTTGCAGTTCAACGTCAGAATTTCCATAAAAGGTATTGACCGCGGTCCGCGTATCACAAGATACGAGATAGTTCCCGCGCGAGGTGTTAAGGTTAACTCGGTAACCAATCTATTCAACGATATCGCTCTGAATCTCGGTGTTGAGGGTATGCGTATGGAAGCTCCCATCCCCGGAAAATCTGCGATTGGTGTTGAAATTCCCAACAAGAAGCCCAGCACCGTTCTTCTTCGCGACTTGGTTGAATCCGACGAGTTTATCTGCGCATCATCAAAAACCATGTCCTGTCTCGGAAAAGACGTTACGGGAAATCCCGTATTTGCCGATATAGCAAAAATGCCCCACGTTCTCGTTGCGGGAGCTACGGGTATGGGTAAATCGGTATGTATCAACTCAATTCTTATTAGTATCCTCTACAAAGCAAGGCCCGACGAGGTCAAATTCATTATGATAGACCCGAAGAAAGTCGAGTTCAACGGATACAACGGAATTCCGCATCTTCTTATCCCCGTAGTTACCGACGTTAAGCAGGCTGCGGGCGCGCTCATGTGGGCGGTTGAGCAGATGGAAAAGAGATACGACCTTATGGAAGCTCTTGAGGTAAGAAAGCTCGACTCCTACAATGAAAAGGTACGCGAACATCCCGAGCTCGGAGAGCCGCTTCCCAAAATCATCATCGTCATAGACGAGCTTAACGACATCATGCTGCAGGTAAGAAAGCCTGCAGAGGACCTCATTATGAGTATAGCTCAAAAAGCAAGAGCGGCAGGAATCCACCTGATTATCGGTACTCAGCGTCCCTCCGTGGACGTTATCACGGGCGTTATCAAGGCTAATATACCCTCACGTATATCCTGCAAGGTTGCGTCCTACAACGACTCCAAGACCATTCTTGAGCAAGCAGGCGCAGAAAAGCTCCTTAACAACGGTGACATGCTCTACATCCCCGCCGGCGCTCCAAAAGCGCTTCGCGTACAGGGCGCATTCGTTTCCGACGGAGAGGTTACCGCCATTATGAAGTTTTTGAAATCTCAGGCAAAGGGCTCGGTTTACGACTCTCAGGCACTCGAGGAAATCAACCGCGCGGCTCAGAAATGCTCCAAGGGCAAGGGCGGAGACGATTTTGACGACGGTGACGGAGATGACGGTGAAAACTTAGGTGTTCTCAACGACCAGCAATTCCTTGACGCCGTTGACCTCGCTATAAAATCGGGCAAAATATCCACCTCGCTTATTCAGAGAAGAATCAGCGTAGGATACGGAAAAGCCGCTAAATTCATTGATATAATGGAGGATATGGGCATCGTAAGCGAGCCCAACGGTCAAAAGCCGCGTGACATCCTTATAACTAAGGACGAGTGGCATGAAATGCTTTCAAGACGCAGCCTTGACTGACAGCCGCGAGAATAAACACAATTCCTGCGCACCTCCACTGAAAAATCGAAAGGAAATAATTATGATAGCAGTATTGCTTGCAGACGGATTTGAAGAAATCGAAGCCCTGACTCCCGTTGATATGTTAAGGCGCGCAGGACTCGACGTTAAAACGGTCGGTATAAACGGCAAAATAGCCGTAGGCTCGCATAAAATTCCTGTAGTTTGCGACATCGAGCCCGAAGAGGTTAAGCTTGACGAAATAAGCCTCGTAATATTCCCGGGCGGCATGCCCGGGGCACTGAACCTCGACTCTTCCCCGTTTACCGATAAAGTTATCGGCGCTGTAAACAAAAACGGAGGCAGACTTGCCGCCATCTGCGCAGCTCCTCTAGTTCTCGGCAGACGCGGACTTCTTTCGGGAAAGAACGCTACCTGCTACCCGGGATTTGAAAACGAGCTTGTCGGTGCAACAGTCTGTGACAAGCAGGTCATAACAGACGGAAATATAACAACTGCAAAAGGAATGGGCGCGGCTCTTGAATTTGCAAACGAGCTCGTCCGCCTCATTTGCGGTGAAGAAAAAAAAGACGCTCTCAGGGCGGCTATTATGGAGAAAAAATAATGATTGCAAATTTACAGACTCATATAGCCTACCGCTGCCCCGAATGCGGCACTATGATATACGGATTCGTGGGAAAATTTGCCCTGTCGGCAAATCTTTTGAGAGTGAAATGCTCCTGCGGCCATTCGGCACTTGATATAAGCATTACGCGCGACAAAAAGGTTAGGATTTCAGCACCCTGCCTTTTCTGCAAGCAGAACCACAGCTTTGTGGTATCGCAAAACATATTTTTCGGGCGGGATATTTTCCTGCTCAACTGTCCGTACGCGAATATGGACATATGCTTTATAGGCTCGAAGGAAAAAATTGACGAGGAGGCAATCCGCTCGGCCAAGGAGCTTGAAAGACTCCTTGCCGACCTTGAAGCAGAATCAATCAAGGATATGCAACCCGTGGACATCGAGGAGGACGAGCTGCCGCCCGACCCCATGGCCTACGACACTGTAAGATTTCTCGTAAAGGAGCTTGAGGCAGAAGGCAAAATTGATTGCCCCTGCCACAGCGGAAAATATGATTTGAGATTCTCGGATTCCGGAATTGAGGTTTATTGCGAGGACTGCGGTGCTACTTACAACTTCCATACTCAATCGGCATCTTCAGCCGAAGATTACCTATCAACAGACTCAATTTATCTGAAGCCGTAATACTCGAGGATACCGCGATATATTCCCAAGGCAAAGAGATTAGGCGAATTTGCCATAAGCTCGGCATCCTCGGGATTAGTAATGAAGCCAAGCTCTACGAGGACTGCCGGCATTGCTGTTCTTCGAAGAACGTAAAGCCCCGGACGTTCTATAATTCCGCGGTTGCGAAGCCCCGTCACCTCGGTGAGATTCGTAATAATATCCTCTGCAAGATTATACGCTTCCGTCGATGACTCGCTGTATATAAGCGCCTCCGAGCCGTTGGCGCTTGGATTTATCGACGCGTTAGTGTGTATTGAAACGAATATATCAGCGCCCCACGAATTTGCTTGATTTACTCTTGCCGTGACGCTTGATGCGTTGCTTGTTCCAAGCACTGTGTCGGGTGTAGGACGGGAAAGACGCGGGGTGAATTCGGGATTTGAATCCAGATATTCATAAAGAAGTCTGCCGACCTCGTATGTTATATCCTGTTCAAAATATCCGTTTCCTTCAGCTCCGGTGTTATAATCGCGCGGATTATGCCCCTGGTCTATGTATACTCTTATCGGCATAACAAGTCTCCTTTTATAACTTTTACTACTTATTATTTATTATACGCAAATACCGAAAGGTTTGACTATGAACGAAATGAAAAGATTGCTCAGTTTCGTAAGACGGGCGGTCGATGATTACAATATGATAGAAGACGGAGACAGAATTGCCGTCGGTGTTTCGGGCGGAAAGGATTCACTTGCCTTGCTCGAGGTTCTGGCGCAGATGCGTGTTTTTTATCCTAAAAAATACGAGGTTTTTGCCGTTACCGTCGATATGGGCTTTGAGGGCTCTGATTATTCCGAGGTTGAGGAATTCTGCCGAAGAATAAAAGTAAAATACAAAAAGGTTGACACCGAAATCGCGAAAATCATTTTTGACGTAAGACGGGAATCGAATCCCTGCTCCCTCTGCGCTAAAATGCGCCGCGGCTCACTTCACGCAGCGGCTCAGGAGCTCGGCTGCAACAAGGTCGCGCTCGGACATCACTACGACGATGCAATAGAAACATTTATGATGAATCTGTTTTTCGAGGGGCGGCTCGGTTGCTTTTCACCGAAATCATACCTCTCGAACAGAAAGATAACGCTTATACGCCCCCTGCTCTACGCGCAGGAAAAGGACGTTTCATATTTTGCAAGGCGGCGCTCCTTGCCGATAGTTACTAGCCTTTGCCCCGAGGATCACGCGACGGAGCGCGAAAATATGAAAAATCTTCTCTCGGAGCTTGAGCGAGGAAATAAAGGTCTTAAGCACAGAATATTCACGGCAATGTGCAACGGAGAAATTGACGGCTTCAAAAAAATCGGAAGATACCCTGACGCCGGAAAAATACAAGAATAAAAACAAGCGACTCTCAAACTGTTTTTTAGGCAGAATGATTGTCGCTTTCTTTTTCATTATTTAATTTTCCGGGATTATAGTAGGCTTGATTATTTTGCGTTATAGTATACTACCTCGCCCGAGGGAACGGAATGAGTGAGCCATACGTTACCGCCGATAACACATCCGTCTCCGATTTTTGTATTTCCTCCGAGGATGGTCGCGTTTGCATATATAATACAGTTGTTTCCTATATCGGGGTGACGCTTGACGCCCTTGACGGGGTTGCCGTTTTCGTCAAGCTCAAAGCTTTTAGCTCCGAGGGTGACTCCCTGATATATCCTTACGTGGTGACCTATAGTCGTAGTTTCACCGATAACTATACCTGTTCCGTGGTCGATAAAAAAGCTCTCGCCTATGGTTGCGCCTGCGTGGATATCAATTCCCGTCTTTTCATGGGAAAATTCGGTCATAAGACGCGCAATGTAGGGTATTTTTCTTACGTAGAACTCGTGCGCTATACGGTAAATTGATATAGCGTAAAAGCCGGGATAGGAAAGTATGATTTCCTCGGGCGCTCTTGCCGCAGGGTCGCCCTCATAAATTGCCTGGACGTCCTTTATCAGCTTTTCCTTAATTTTCGGAATCTCTGCCATTATCTCACTGACTAAAGCATCTACGTTTAAATCAGTGTTGTCACACTCTGAGCAAAAGGAAAAGGCCGCCGCTATTTGTTCCTTTAGTTTATTATATATTATATCGAGGACCTCAAGAGAGCTCTTCCCCTCATTTTCATCAAGATGAAAATAATCCGGGAACATAATACACTGTATATTCTTAAGTATAGATATAATTTCCTTGCGCGACGGAATAAGCTTTTGCGCGGTATGGAAATAATCATGCTTTGAACTGTCGAAGCTACGGAGCTTCCACAATATATCTTCAAACATTTCTCTTTTTTCGTTCATTTTTACACCACTTACTGATTATTTTAGCACATAGCCGTAAGAAATATTTTTACATTTAAATAAAGGGCAAAAACGACAGACTAAACGCCGCCGTTTTTGCCCTGCTTGCGAGATATTATCGCATTTTTTTATTTAAGTAATGCCTCTATAACCTCTGCGGAAATAACCACACCGCCGGTGGGAGCAACAGAAGAAATTGAGGAAGAAGAATTTCCGACTACGCCAGCAAAGAGTGCATTAACTCTTGCTACGTCTTCATTGTACTTCTGTATGTAGGTTGCAAGCTCTGCCTTAGCAGCAGCAACACCGGAGATGTTCTCTTCGGAGCCGTCCTTTGCGCCAAGGCCTATGAATATAAGCTCTCTGCGCTCTGCAAGCGTCGTCGCAGTTTTAAGAGCCGCTACAGCATAGAGAAGCGTAGAGCTATGTCCTTCAAGAACCGAAAGCTTTGCATCTGCTTTAGCGAACTTAGTGTCAGCCTCGGCAACACCCGCATATCCGATAAGAGAGCCGCTTTCCTTAAGTGTGCGAGCATTTGCAACGGCAACTCTGAGCTCTGCGTAAGATGCATCAATATTTATAGCATTTACTGCCGCTATGTATTCATCAGCAGCCTTTTCGCTGTTTTTAAGCGCGAGAACGAGAGGTTCGTAAAGAGCTATCGCCTCATCTACTCCGGCAAATTTCTCAAGTGCTTTTTCATTGTCAGTATCAAGATAAAGCGCTGCGTTAGCAAGGCAATCGCGAATCGTCTTATAATAGTTAGAAGATTCTGCAGCTCTTATAGAATCAATGAAATCGGTGCAATCAGCAATTCTCTCCTGAATGTATGCTTCAAATTCAAGGTACTCTTCGATTACCGAAGCGAGTCCGGGATAGGTTGCAGGGTCGAGTTGCTCATGTACCGTTCCGTTCTTATAGACGCTGCTTGCGGTCAGATAATTCTCATAGAGAGCCTCGAAATCGACGGTAAGATAAGGAGCTTCCTTCGAAACAGCCTCAACCTGAGTCTTATCCATTGCGGCTACCGCAGGAATGAATATACCGGAGGCGTTATTCGCTATAGCGGATATCTTAGCTTCAAGGGCATCGTATACAACCTTAGCATCCGCAACTGTAGGATAAATTGTTTCCTCGTCGACGGTGATATACTTATAGTCAAGCGCAATCTGATCTACAAGTGCAGAAAGAGATGCGTACTTAAGCTGCATGTATGCGAAGTCCTTGTTTCTAGAATCGTAATTCTTTTCAATTGTTTTAACGAACGCTTCGCTATAATACTTGGTCTCTCTAATATCGTTCTGCACAGCTTCATAAAGCTTAAGCGCAGCGTTTATTTTATCAGCCTCAACTCCGGCAAATGATGATGCATCCTCACCTTTGAAGAAGTCGTAGAAACGCTCTACCTCGTCATTTAGATAACTTTCCCTCTCATAATAACCGGTTAACGCAGCTGCGTCATTGGTATAAGTTTCGAGAGCAATTAAGTAGATTCCGTTTGCGTAGGATTTTGCGCCATTTATGATATTTTCAAGCTCTTCCTTGTTTTCTGCATCCGCAGGAGCTTTGTAGTTGTGCTCTGAATCACCGTAAAATTTAGTGTAGAAATCTGCAACCTCAACCTTGGCATCCAAAGGAGTCAATTCGTCTTTTGCGTATTTGTCAATCTTAACTACAAGTTCTGCAAGAGTCTTGTCGCGGTTTATTTCATCACGAGCCGCTGTTCCCTTATAAGCTGCAAGGTTATCAAAGCAAGTAACCGTATCACCGGCATCGGCAGCATCGCTCACGTAAATTCTTACCGAGTCAATACCCTTCGCACTCTTATCTATAGCTTCCTTGAAATCAAGCAGGATTTCGTCACCCTTGGTAACCTTTACACGATAGACGCTTTCTGTTCCGTCAGCTGTATCAGAAACAATGCCCGGATTAAAAACTATTTCAACGTGATACCACACACCGAGCTCAGGAGCTGCATCAGCCTTAACGGTGGTATAAACAGCTCTGTCGTAGTCGTAATCCGAGTAAAGAAATTCCTTAGCAGCGTCATTGGATGTATTAGCAGCAAAAAGTGTAATATCGTCAAAGTAATCACCAAGCGTTGCTTTTACGAAAAAGTCAGAACCGTTAGCGCCGTCTGCATCACCGGTTTTGAAATCAAACGAAGTAACGAACTGTCCGTATCCGGCATTTTCAAAATGCATCTTGTAACCGACGGGCTTTACGGAACTCGTGTTAGAAACAGAGAGATATTTTCCGTCCGTTCCAACGACCTTAGCAACAGCATCACCATTCACAAAGCTGAAGTAAGGAACAGGATTTTCTCCCGGTGTAAAATGCGAGGGAGTGAAGACGTAATCTTCGGTAGTCTGGTCCTCGTAGCTTTCAACAAGATATTTTGCTTCCGTTAAATATTCGAGCACACTGTTAAAGTTTTCTACAGGGCGCTCGGTGGCTTCGGCAGATGCAAAAAATGCAAAGCAGGAAACGAGCATCGCTACAGCCATTATTCCCACAAAAATCCTCTTGGCAAATTTCATAATAATTCTCCTCAATATACGAATTGTTATTTAATTATAATAATTATAACATTTAATGCGCAAAAAATCAACTAGCAATATGCAGAATTTTAAAACAAAAAATTGTGTCAGTTGTACAACGCAAAAAAGCTTTGAAAGAAAGCTATATTCACTCAAAAAAATCTTAAAAGTTGCACGGGTGCGGGTTTGTTAACATTTTTTTAAATATTTTTTCACGCATTTAGTTGATTTTTCGACATAAATATGTTATACTGAATAATAAGATACATTAGGGGGTCTTTTGGCTCTCATACTAAGAATGGAGATTACGATGGGAAAAGGTATTTACAAGTACTATAAAGAACGCCTTATTGAAATCGGTGGCAATAACAAATGCCTTTACCTCAAAAATATCGTGCGCAAGAGTGCGTACGACATCGGAAAAATTTTTGAGGCGCGCGATGCAAAGGTTGCCGAATTCGTAGATTTTCTTCACTCCACAAAAAAATATCCGCTTACCCTCATTAACGGTAAGGAAAAGAAAGATATACTGCAAAACCTTGATATAACGGTAAAGGAGGAAAAACCGAACACTCCGCCGCCTGCTAACGTCGAAGAAGCGGAAAAGCTTGCAAAAAAGCTTGAAAAGGAAAAGAAGCTTATCCAAAACCGCGCGCTCGAGCAGGAAATTGCAAAAATCAAGGACCTCAAACGCGAAGTTGAAGAAATTGAAAAAGAAACGGGACGGTACGAGCTTTATATTGGCTACCCCTTTGTTTTCGGAACACTCACACAGGGATTGAATAAGACTATAATCAAAGCTCCTCTTATGCTCTTCCCCGTGAAAATTGAAATTCCGGACGAAAACACTGTTGAGCTGTTTTTGAATGAAGCCGAGAAGATACATATAAACCCCGCTTTGATTTTTGCGTACGCGCAATCAAAAAGAATAAACATTGACGACCTTGAGCTAGAATTTGACGACGTTTCGCAGTTTAAAGGTATTGGTGACGTAATTAAGTATCTCAACGATGCTCATATAAAAATCGACTGGGCTCACTCTAAGAACGTGTATGCCTACAACCGATTCAAAGAGCCGACAGAGCGCGAGCTTTCAGTCAGATATGCCGCGGTGCTGGGGCGCTTCCCTCTCTCGAATTCCATATACAGCGATTATACGCTTCTTGAGAAGAAGAAGCTGACAAACGATGCTGTCGACGAGCTTCTGCGCACAGGTAAAAAAAAGCGTAAAAAGGCTAAGGCTAAAAAGACGCAGGAAAAGAATCATTACGTTATAAAGTCTCTCGACTACGCACAGTCAAGCGTTGTAAAAAAGGTTGACGAAAAAGGAAATATGGTAATTTACGGCCCACCCGGCACGGGCAAGTCGCAAACCATAGTAAACGTCATATCAGATGCCCTTTCAAAGAAAAAGAGGGTTCTCGTAGTTTCTCAGAAAAAGGCAGCGCTTGACGTTGTTTACAACCGACTCGGTTCTCTCAACGCGAAGGCAATGTATATTAACGACGAGTGCAAGGAAAAGCGCACATTCTACGAGAGATGCCTTGCCGCCCATCAGGCAAATATGGTTGACGGGGTTGTCGATACCGCAGCGATTGAGCTTGAATACAACACTATTCAGCAAAAAATCAACCGAGAGGAAAAAAATCTTGAAACGATATACTCCGTACTAAATGATAAGAGGCCTTTCGGACTTTCCCTTGCGCAAATGTATTCATCGTCCAGCATGATTGCAAACGGCTCGTCGGAATACGACGTTTACACCAAACTTACCGAGGACGTTGAAATAATGGCTCTGAATTACGACGAGCTGCGTGAAGCCCTCTTCATAATCAAGACAAAGAACCTCGACAAGCTTTATTACAATTTCATTCAGGACAAAGAAAAGAACCCCCTAATCGACCATATGCAGCCCGAGCTTGACATTAATACCTTAACCGAAGTAAAGAGTGAGCTTTCGGAGCTTCAAAAATCAAGAAAGGGATTCTTTAACACAGCGAAATACCCTTATTACCGTCACGTAATGGCGTATTACAAGGAGCTCTCTCTTGAAGAAAATCTCGACCTGATAGTAAAGCAGGAATGCAAGTTCAGATATCCCGACAAGCTTTTTACCAAAAAGTTTGAGCGTGATATAAAGGCTCAGTTTAATGAAACCATAAACGCTATAGATTTTTTCGTTAAAAAATACGATTTTCTTCACAGAGTTCTTACCGTTGACGGTTATATTTCTGTCATTGATAATATTCTCCGCGGAAACAGCTCCTACCTTAAGCACGTTTACGACGCGCTTGAAAACTACATAGCCTTGCGAGACGTTAACAAGCTTCTTGAAAGTCTTGACAGAAACAAAATCATAATTTTGAATTTTGCCTACGCAAACAGCAAAAACTATTCAAACTATTCCGACATACTGAACAAAATAATGCAGCTTCGTATATATCACGAGGTTATTCATTACGAGGACGTATGCAAAGACGAGCTTGCCAAAATGGTGGATTTCCCGAATATCACCGAGAGGATTTACAAGCTTAAGGAGCAGCAGCTCGAGCTTGCCAACAAAATCGCAACGGCAAAAAGCTCCCGAGATTATGAAAACCTTTACAACAACGCAAAAAACAACAAAGATTATCTCTATCAGATTTCAAAAAAGCAAAAGTTCTGGCCGATAAGAAAAACTATGGAGGTTTACGGAGAATTTGCTCTCTCTCTATTCCCCTGCTGGCTTCTTTCGCCCGAGAACGTCTCCTGCTTGCTCCCGCTTACGAAGAATCTTTTCGACCTCGTTGTTTTCGACGAGGCATCTCAGGTATTTATCGAGAGCACAATACCTACGATATACCGCGGAAAGAACATCGTAGTTGCGGGTGATGCAAAACAGCTCCGCCCCTCCACGACGTTTATGAAGAGATATCTCGGAGGCGACCCTGAAGCACAGGACGATTATGCCGTTCAGGCTGCGCTTGAGGTTGACAGTCTTCTTGACCTTGCCGTTTCGAGATACGAGAGCGCAAATCTTACCTATCACTACAGAAGCCGTCACAGCGAGCTTATCGACTTCTCTAACAGTGCTTTCTACGCCTCAAATCTTCAGATTGCTCCCAATATATCGAAAAATCTGAAAAACAGACCCATTGAACGTTATAAGGTTGCCGGAAAATGGATTGACCGCAAAAATCCCACCGAGGCTAAAAAGATAGTTGACGTTCTTAAGGACATTTTCGCGACGCGTAAAAACAACGAGAGTATCGGTATTATAACCTTCAACTCCGAACAGCAATCCTGTATTGCGGATTTCATTGACAAGGAAGCGTCAAAGGACCCTGAGTTCCGCTCGAACATTTTAAAGGAAACCCACAGAATTGACAACGGTGAAGACACCGGGCTTTTCATTAAAAACCTCGAAAACGTTCAGGGTGATGAGCGCGATATCATCATTTTCTCCATAGGGTACGCGGAAAATTCCGAGGGTAAGGTTTACACGAATTTCGGTTCTCTGTCGGCAGATGGCGGTGAAAATCGCCTGAACGTTGCCATAACCCGCGCAAAAACCAAGATAATCGTGGTTACAAGCATTGAGCCCGAGGCTCTCAAGGTCGATACGGCAAAAAATCTCGGACCTAAGCTCCTTAAAAAATATCTTATGTATGCAAGAGCCGTTTCAAAGGGCGACAGTGAGGAAGTGAATGCGATTCTCAAGGACCTTGACCCCGAAGAAGCGAAGGCTGAAAATGCTGTTATGACCGGCACTGTGTCGGTTGAGGAACAGATAAAAGAAAAGCTTGAAAAGCTCGGATACAAGGTCGATTTGAATCTCGGAAACCGTAACAGCCGCATATCTCTCGCAATATACGATGAAAAGACCGACAGGTATCTCGTGGGAGTTGAGCTTGATAAAGACGCCTTTGCCGCTTCGGCATCTTGTATGGAACGCGACGTCTATAAACCAAGATTCCTCGCGGCACGCGGTTGGACTATTATCCGCGTTTGGTGCCGTGACTTCTGGCTTTATCCGCAGAAGGTAATCAAAGCCATAACAAGCACCGCTGAAAAAAACAGAAAAACGACTTGAATTATTCATAATAATGGTGTATAATATAACGGTACGATAAAAAGAAAGGTGTTCTGATTTATGTTTAATTTTGGATTTTCACTCGCAGCAGGAAGCTCGTTACTTTCCATAGGAATGATAGTTCTTCTCTTTGTCTTCCTTTATTTCTTCATGATAAGACCTCAGAAGAAGCAGGAAAAGAAGGACGCTGAAATGCGCGACTCGCTTGAGGTCGGTGACGAGGTTACCACCATCGGCGGTATTATCGGCAAGGTGGTTTCAATTAAGGGAGAGACCTTCGTGCTTGAAACAACCAAGGATAAGACCAAGATTCGTTTTCTCAAGGGTGCTATCAGATCGGTTGACGTTAAGGCTGCCGACCTTGCAGCTCAGATAATCGAAACGAACAAGGAAGCTGAAGCTACAGAGGCAGAGGCTGCCGAAAAGGATAAATAATTCAAAAAAGTGTAATAAACGAAAAATCCTCCGAATAGGTTTTAATAAACTTACTCGGAGGATTTTTTATGAAAAAGCACAGAAGTGCAAACAAAACTACGACACTTTCGCGAACAATCCTTTTCGGAGTGGCAATATCCTTTGCCGCCTTACTGATTTTCTCGCTTGTTTTCGCAGCACTTATAATGACAACTACAAACCCCGTAGGCAGTACAAAAACGGTATCTCTTGCTGCACTTCTCGTTTCGGGCGCGGTTTCGGGATTTGTTATATCAAAAAGAAAGGGCGAGGGAGGATTTCTCGCTTCCCTGTTC
The DNA here is from genome assembly GCA_045613205.1 of Eubacteriales bacterium. Taxonomy (GTDB): domain Bacteria; phylum Bacillota; class Clostridia; order Oscillospirales; family CAG-272; genus UBA1740. The sequence continues at coordinate 23,241 of JAZLAO010000155.1, forward strand.
TCTGCGCTTGCGTTCATTGCCGTAATTCTTGCCTTATCGCTTATACTGACAAAAGGCCGCGTTGGCGGAATTGTATTTATGAACTGCTTATGCTATCTCTTCATCTCTTCCTTTGCTTCTTTCCTTGCAAAAAAGAGAGAAAGACGGCACAGAAGATAAAAGCCCGCGGGTAGCGCAGTGCCCTTAAGGACACTAGCTAACCGCGGACTTTTTTAGTTAATTTTAATCTTTAATTTTTACGTCCGTGCCGCCGATTATTTTTACCGAATCGGGTTTGTCGGTTACGATATGCGGTTCTTTGAAGCCCTCTACCGTCACGTTGTCAAACTCTATGTATTTACAGTTTGTTGCTTTAAAAATCGGGAAATCGGCATTTTCTTCTCTTGCCGTAATTTTTACGTTCTTAAGTCTGAAATCAAGAGGCTCGTCAACGTCGGAGCAAAGCACACCGGGGAGCGAAAGTCCGTTGATTTCACAATCCTCAAACGTTATTGAATTAAGCGCGCGGTTGCAGCACCATATATGTTCACCGTCAAAGGGGTGAAGAAATATGGCATCAGGGTTTTCGAATACGCAATTTTTGATGAGTATATTTCCGGGGGCATATCTTATTTCAGCTCTGAAATCGCAGTAATACTGGAAGGCTGATACCATATTATGACGGCAGGATTCGGTTGACAGGAGTCCGAATTTCTTTTCCTCATCCGAAAGAGGCTTGCGGAAGCCAAAACTTGCGGGAGCTATACCCTTGCAGTTTTCAACAAGCACGTCGGTACCGCCGAAGCGAAGAGCTGAGCATGCGCTGTCAAGTATGCAGTTTCTTATAACTACGTCCTTATTATCAAATCCGGCTATGCCATCGTCACCCGTTTTGAAATCGCAATTTTCAATAAGAATGTTATCGCAGCTGCGGACATCAAATCCGTCGTGACCGCCTAGGACGGTAAGGTTCTTTGCGGTTATATTTTTAGAGTTATAGATATTATGCGCCCAGTTTGCGCTGTCTACAATGGTGTAGCCTTCAAAATAAAGATTTTCTGAGTTGTAAATATTTATTGCGTGAGGTCCGCGGTAATTTTCCTCGCCCTCGGGGTCAAAGCAGTTCACTCCGTCTATATACGAGCCGGGCTCACCTATAACGGAAACGTTTTCAGCAGATACAACCTTGATAAGTCCGTTATTCCACTTGCTGAACGGATTTACTGAACGCTTTAGTGTAGAGGGCATAATCGAGGTATCTATCGGTTCAATTTCATCATCAAGATACGCTGAGTAATCATTATGGTCGCGGCTGCCGCGAAGTATCGCTCCCGCTTCAAGATAAAGCGTAGTATTCGAACGAAGTCTGATTCCGCCCGTTAAAAATACGCCCCTTGGAATTATGACCTTTCCGCCACCCGCGAGAAAGCAGGCATCAAGCGCTGACTGAATTGCCTCTGTCTGAAGCTTATCACAGATTTTTGCTCCAAAGTCTTCTATTCTGTATTCTCTCATAAAAAGCTCCTCTTCATAGGTTTTAAACCATTATAACATACCCTACTCTTCAAGTCAATAAATGGACTTTCGAAAGTTTTTCGAAATAAAAAAACACGGCACATTTTTTTGAGCGCCGTGCTTTTTCGGTATTACTTTTTTCCCGTTGAGCCGAAGCCACCGCTGCCGCGGTCGGTTTCGGAAAGCTCGTCTGCTTCCTCAAATTCAGCCTTTAGGAAAGGGACTATACAAAGCTGAGCTATGCGCTCACCGCCCTCTACAAAAACCTCATTTTCGGTGTGGTTATGTAACGCGACCATACATTCGCCGCGATAGTCGGAATCAACTACTCCGACTTTGTTTGCCGGTGCTACACCGCGCTTTGAGGCGAGTCCGCTCCTTGCAAAGACAAGCCCTGCATATCCGTCGGGAATTTCGATAGCAAATCCAAGCTTCACCATAACGGTCTCATGAGGTTTTATTGCAATATCGTTTCCTTCCATATTGTATAGGTCGGCACCTGCGGAAAACTCGGTTCCGTAGGTTGGTATCTTTGCGCGCCCGTCAAGCTTCTTTATTTTTACCTGCATATCACTTACCTGCGTCTTTCAGTTTTTGTTTAAGAAATGCTCCCGTATAAGAGCCCTCTGCATTTGCGACCTCCTCGGGCGTGCCCATGGCAACAACCGTTCCGCCTCCGTCACCGCCCTCGGGTCCGAGGTCGATTATATAATCGGCAGTTTTTATAAGGTCGAGATTGTGCTCTATAACAACGACGGTGTTACCGCTGTCGGCAAGCCTCTGGAGTATGGTTATTAGCTTTGATACGTCCTCGGAATGAAGTCCCGTCGTCGGCTCGTCGAGAATATATATGGTCTTGCCCGTTGAGCGCTTTGCGAGCTCGGTTGCAAGCTTGACTCTCTGCGCCTCACCGCCCGAAAGCGTGGTTGAGGACTGACCGATTTTTATATATCCGAGTCCTACGTCGAATAGAGTTTGCAGCTTCCTTTGAAGCTGTGGAAGTCCGTCGAAGAAGGATATTCCCTCCTCAACCGACATTTCAAGAACGTCGTAGATATTCTTGCCTTTATATTTTACATCAAGGGTATCTCTGTTATAGCGTTTACCCTTGCAGACATCGCATTTTACGTAAACGTCAGGCAAAAAGTTCATCTCAATACACTTAACACCGTCGCCCTCGCAAGCCTCGCATCTTCCGCCCCTTATGTTGAAGGAAAATCTGCCTGCATCGTAGCCCTTCGCTTTTGCGTCCTTGGTTTTTGCAAAAAGATTTCTTATATCGGTGAAAAGTCCCGTGTAAGTTGCAGGGTTTGACCTGGGCGTTCTTCCTATCGGACTCTGGTCGATTGCTATAACCTTGTCAAGATGCTCAAGTCCCGTGATTTTTTCAACCTTGCCGGGATAGGTAATTGCGCGGTTTAAATCCCTTGCAAGCGTTCTGTACAAAATGGAATTTACAAGCGAGGATTTACCGCTGCCCGAAACACCGGTTACGGCAACGAATTTACCAAGCGGAATATCGACGTTAACCTTTTTAAGATTGTTCTCTTCCGCACCGATGATATGAAGAAATTCTCCGCTTCCCTCTCTGCGAGTTTTAGGAACTTCTATCTTCTTTCTGCCCGAAAGGTAGGCACCGGTTATGGATTTTTCCGATGCGGCAACCTCGTCGGGTGTTCCCGAGGCAACGACCTCGCCGCCGTGGATTCCCGCGCCCGGTCCGATATCTACTATAAAGTCAGCCTCACGCATCGTATCCTCGTCGTGCTCGACAACTATTACGCTGTTACCGAGGTCGCGCAAATTTTTCAGCGTGCCTATAAGCTTGCAGTTATCGCGCTGATGAAGTCCTATACTTGGCTCGTCGAGGATATAAAGAACTCCCGTCAGTGCCGAGCCTATCTGCGTGGCAAGACGTATTCTCTGAGCCTCGCCGCCCGAGAGCGAGCCCGCGTTTCTTGCGAGGTTAAGATAATCAAGTCCCACTTTTATAAGAAAATTGAGCCTTGCCTTGATTTCTTTTATTATTTCCTTAGCGATTTTCGCCTCGCTTTCACCGAGTTCGAGTCCTTCGACGAAGGCGAGCATTTTATCTATCGAAAGCCTACATATTTCGTCGATATTCAGTCCGCCGACGGTGACGCCGAGTACCATATCCGAAAGTCTTCTTCCCTTACATCTTGGACAGGCAACCTCCTCGACGAACTCCTGATAATAGTCACCGCCCTGCATTCTCATTCTTTTTTCTATGATACGGACAATGCCGTCGAAGGTAGTCGTCTGCTCTCTTCCCTCTCCGCCAAAATAACGGACGACGGTGTATTTCTTACTGCCCGTGCCGTACATAAGCAGGTTCAGCTGCTCGTCGGAAAACTCGGATATCGGTGTATCGAGGGTGAAGCCGTAATCCTTGCCGACCGCTGCAACAAGCGGTCCTGTCCAAGAGTCCTCGGTAAGAGTTTTAAAGCCGTTTGCAGCAATTGCTCCGTCGCGCAGGCTGAGATTTTTATGCGGAAGGAGCTTTTTTACCGATATGCGCTGCATATTTCCGATGCCCGCGCATTCGGGACACGCGCCTATGGGATTGTTGAACGAGAACATTCGCGGCTCAAGCTCAGGGAAGCTTATGCCGTGCTCCTCGCAGGCATATTTCTGTGAAAACTCGAATTCCTCGCCCTCTCCCTCACGCGGAACTGTTACAACAGTAACTCTTCCGTCTGCTGCCTTTATTGCGCTATCAACCGAGTCGGAAAGGCGGGAGCGTATATCCTCTTTAAGCACAAGTCGGTCAACGACGATATCAATTGTGTGCTTGAGGTTTTTATCAAGCTTGATTTCTTCGGTCAGGTCATACATATTTCCGTCAACACGCACTCTTGCAAATCCGCTTTTGCGCGCGTCGGCAAAAACCTTTTCATGCATACCCTTTTGCGCTACTACGACGGGAGCTAAAACCATAAATCTTGTTCCCTCGGGGAGCGCAAGAATTCGGTCAACTATCTGGTCCTGGGTTTGCTGTCTTATTTCCTTGCCGCATACGGGGCAATGCGGAACTCCGACTCTGGCATACAAAAGACGGAGATAGTCGTATATTTCGGTTACCGTTCCTACTGTGGAACGGGGGTTTTTCGAGGTGGTTTTCTGGTCGATAGATATTGAGGGCGAAAGTCCTTCTATAAGGTCAACCTCCGGCTTGTCCATCTGACCGAGAAACATACGGGCATATGACGAGAGGCTTTCCACAAATCTTCTGTGCCCCTCCGCATAAAGCGTGTCGAAAGCCAAGGAGGATTTTCCGCTGCCCGAAAGTCCGGTAAGCACGACGAGCTTATCCCTCGGTATAGTTATATCTATATTTTTAAGGTTATTGACCTTTGCTCCCTTAATAACAATATTTTTCGACATTCCTTTTACCTTTTCAGTTCCTTAATTTTATCACGCAGATAAGCCGCCTTTTCGAATTCAAGCGTGCGAGCCGCCTCGCGCATTTCTGCGGTGAGCTGTTCAATCATGCGCTCGCGCTCGAGCTTCGTAAGCTTTTTATCCTTTTCGGGCTTCTGCTTTTTGCCGATTTCAATTATATCGGCAACCTTTTTCTTAACGCTTTCGGGAGTTATACCGTGCTCCTCGTTATAGCGCATCTGTATTTCGCGGCGGCGGTTGGTTTCATCTATTGCTCCGCGCATTGAGCCGGTTATTCTGTCGGCATACATTATGACGCGGCCGTTGACGTTTCTTGCCGCGCGTCCTATCGTCTGTATAAGCGAGGTTTCGCTTCGGAGGAAGCCCTCCTTGTCGGCATCAAGTATGGCAACCAGCGACACCTCGGGTATATCTAGTCCCTCTCTTAAAAGGTTGATGCCTACGAGCACGTCAAATTCGCCAAGGCGGAGGTCGCGTATTATCTGCATACGCTCCATAGTTTCTACCTGGTGGTGAATGTATTTTACTTTTATATTATGGGTTGCAAGGTATTCGGTAAGGTCCTCTGCCATGTGCTTCGTCATTGTGGTTACGAGCACCTTTTCGCCCCTTGCTATAACCTCGCGTATTTCTCCTATAAGGTCGTCTATCTGCCCCTCTATCGGCTTTACGGTGACCTCGGGGTCGATAAGTCCCGTAGGTCTTATAAGCTGCTCGACGAGGCTTGAGGATTCACGCCTTTCGTAATCACCCGGAGTTGCGCTGACGAAAACCGTCTGTCTTATCTTTTCTTCAAATTCGTCAAAGAAAAGAGGACGGTTATCAAATGCCGACGGCAGACGGAATCCAAACTCGACGAGGTTTTTCTTTCTTGCAAAATCACCGCCGCTCATTCCGCGCACCTGCGGAAGAGTTACGTGCGACTCGTCGATAAAGATTATGAAATCGTCGGGGAAATAATCGAGCAGAGTGAAGGGTGTCGAGCCCTCAGGCCTTCCAGCAAGGACTCGGGAATAGTTTTCAACGCCAGAGCAAAATCCGACCTCGCGTAGCATTTCAAGGTCGTATTTCGTGCGCTCCTCGATTCGTTGCGCTTCGATAAGCTTATTCTGCTCCTTGAAAAACTTTACTCTGTCGCGCATTTCTGCTTCTATTTCAAGAAGAGCCGCTTCGCGTCGCTCGTCGGATACGGCATAGTGCGTAGCGGGAAAAATCGCGGCGTACGAGAGCACCTCAAGTACGTCGCCCGTAAGGGTATTAATTCTTGAAACCCTGTCAATCTCGTCACCGAAAAATTCAACGCGTATAGCCTTATCGGTGCTTGATGCAGGGAAAATCTCAACAACGTCGCCCTTTACTCTGAACTTATTACGGATAAAGTTCATATCGTTGCGCTCGTAGCTTATCGAAACAAGACGGCGCACAAGCTCGTCGCGCGACATCTCCATTCCCGGACGGACGGCAACGAGCAGACTTTCATATTCAAGCGGGTCTCCAAGAGAATAAATACACGAAACCGATGCCACGATAATAACGTCGCGGCGTTCAAAAAGCGCAGAGGTTGCGCTGTGGCGAAGCATATCTATCTCCTCGTTTATAAGCGCGTCCTTTTCGATATACATATCCTTGCCTGGAATGTATGCCTCGGGCTGATAGTAGTCGTAGTAGGACACGAAATATTCAACCGCATTATCGGGAAAGAATGAGCGAAACTCGGTGCAAAGCTGTGCCGCAAGAGTTTTGTTATGAGCGAGGACAAGGGTTGGACGGTTGAGCTTTGCAATGACGTTTGCCATGGTAAAGGTCTTTCCCGAGCCGGTAACACCGACAAGAGTCTGCGCCCGCTCCCCCGCTTCTATTCCTTCCACAAGGGCGCGTATTGCTTCGGGCTGGTCGCCCGTCGGCTGATATTCGCTTTTTAAAATGAATCTGCGCTCTTCCATATCCGCGCCCCCTATCTTTGTTTTATCTTCGTCCTCGGCTTCCGCCGCCTCCCGAGCGTCTTCCGCCCGAGCCGCCGCCCGAGGAGCTGTTTACACGTGTTTTTATTACGCGGCTGCCCATAAATTCATCTCTTCTTGCAAGCGGGTCAAGAATCAGTCTTGCATACCTGTCAAGCGGATATGACGGCTCCTTTTGCTTACGCTTATATTTAATGACAACACAAGCGACAACTATACCGCCTATTACGAAAGCAAGCACCGTGGATATTAATATTGTTTTCCATACGGGCTCCTGGAGATTTCCGCTATACGCCTTTTCCGTTAAGTCACAGAAGGCTTTGATACCGCCTTCAAAATTTCCGCTTTTGAGATTATCATACACTTCCCCGTTATCAAGTATTCTGTCAACCTCAGTATCAAGTATTCGCCCGTCGGCATCGCCATATGTATAAAGCTCGTAATAATATACCCCGCCGCTTCTTATAAGCTCGAGGATTATTGCGCTTTCACCCGATTTTAAACCGACCTCACTGAGTGCAAAATACTGGTCGTGCGTAGTAATTATGCGGATTTTTACTCCCGTTTTTTCTTCAAACTCGGCAAGGTATGCCTCCACCGCCGCCTCGTTTGAAATAAGATTTGAATTGTCGTATACCCTTTTTTCGCCATAAGCTGAAGCACCTACTGACAGAAAACAGAAAAGAGTAATAAAAATCACAATTAAAGGGAGAATTCTTCTTATCCTCATATCAGAAAAAACCTCCCGAGAAGAGTAAACAGCAGGGTAAGAATACCTGCCACCGCACCGAAAAGAAGCGCAAGCTTCGGTATGCTCACCGGTAGCTCTCCGTATATTTTACCCGTATGTCCGTTCATTGCGTAGGTATAAACCTTGTCTTTTTTTCTGCCTTTTTTGCGATATGTAAGAATCCAGATAGGCAAAAGTGAGTATTCCCAATGACTTGTCTTTATATTTATTCCGACGGTGGGAGCATCAACACTTGAATAACCAACAACGGTATTTCCGAGAAGGTTTTTTGCATATCCGTGCATTCTGTCGCGCACCTCGGAAGAGAGCGCGTCTCTTTCGATATCCCTTTTCTTTGCCGCGTAGCCGAGAAGATACGGCATACTGAAATCGCGGTAGGCGTCCATAGGATACGGAAGTATGCCCTCAAGCATTCTTTTATCGTCCTCGGATATTGCCGAGGTAGTTATATCCTCAAAGTGTATATCTCCGCTTCTTTTGACGAAGAAATCCGAAATCTCTGTATAACGGTAGTTCCCTGCGCGCCATTTTCTTACCTTGTGGGCAACCGTTTCAAGATTTGCCTTGGTATCGGCATCGGTAACCCAGAAGGGATAATATATGCCCGATATTTTTTCGGCATTATCCTTTGTAAAGTAGTCGCGCGGCAGAAATTTCTTTTTCTTCGTATAACGGAGAAATATATCCACCGCTTCGCCTTTATCAAAGGCAAACGGTATCACCTTCTGCGGCTTGAGCGCGCCCGACACTCTATCAGACAAAACTACGGGGTTGTGGCAGTAATAGCAGAAGGATGCAACTGTTGATTTATCGGTTATAATTTCCGCACCGCAGCTTGGGCAATTGTACTCATTTATCTCGCCCGCGAACTCTGCATTTTCACGCTCAGCGCGCTCGGCACGCTCCGCGGAATCGGTATCCGAAAGCTCGGCTTCGGTAAACTCGGATATACAGAATTCGCAGATGAATTTTTGTTTTTCCGCATCGAATAAAAGTCCCGCATCACAGTTTGGACATTTATATATTACGGTTGATTCAGCCATTTCTTTTTATTTCTTCTTTCCGCAGTTTGAGCAGAATTTTGCATTGGCGGGATTTTTAGCTCCGCAATCCGAGCAGAACCATTCCGTCTCGGGAGCTTTTGCACCGCAATTAGAGCAGAATTTGCCTGTTGCTTCGTTTCCGCAGGCGCAGGTCCAGCTTCCGTTTTGCTGCGGTTTTTTAGCACCGCAATTAGAGCAGAATTTGCCCGATGCCTCGTTACCGCAGGTGCAGGTCCAAGAGTCAGCCTTTGCCGTCTCTCTTGCCTTCATCTCCTGCATCTCCATTTGACGACGGTTGGTTTCACTCGCAGACGCCATAAAGCCGCCGCCTGCTCCCATTCCCATGCCCATTCCGACGAACGCCTGAGATGCGCCTGCAGAATTTGAGCCCGCAGCCTCAAAGCCGCGCGCAACCGAGCCCTGAACGTAGCCCTCGCGGATAGCCGCGTCACCGAGCATTGCGCCCTTGTTACGCATATTGATAAGCTCCTTGGAATCCTCGTCGTAGGAAACGCTTGCTATACCTACCGACTGAATTTCAAAGCCGCGCGTGCTCTTCCAATCCTCGGCAAGCTCGTCAGCCATATATTTTGAGAGCTCTCTTGACTTTCCCGTAACGTAGGAGATACGGATTCCGTCAGCCGACATATTGTTTATAGCCGCGCCGAGAGCCTCGAGAAATTCCGAAAGATACTGCTCGTTAATTTGGTTTATATCCACTCTGTCGGCATTTTTCGGAATGACCTCGGAATAAAACTTGATAGGGTCGGTTACCTTTATGGAATAGTTGCCGTGAGCCCTCAAGAACAGCTCGGAATTATAAAAATTGTCAAAATAGTTTATGGGAGTTCTCGTTCCGAACTTTATTCCCTTGATTTCCTGAAGATTTATAAAATATGCTTTTTGCGCATAAGAGGGCGTGCCGGAAAACTTTATTCTTCTGAAAGCATCGGCAAGCGATGCACCGAACTCACCGTTAAAAAGCGATGGGGCTGAGGAATTATCCACCTTGTAATATCCCTCTTCAGCGGTATAGTCGATGATTTTGCCGCCCTCGGTAAGAATCATAAACTGATTCGGGTATACGTGAATTACCGAGCCGTTTGAAATTACGTCGCTCGAGCCGCGTTTATTGTTATTTCTGCGCTCACCGCGCCTTACCGCTACTGCCTTGGTAAATACGGTAGTGTCGCTCATTTCGTCGGCTTCAAGCACCTCGAGCCATGAATCCGCCAGATTTCCTCCGATGGCATTAAACGTCGCCTTAATAATTCCCATTATAACTCTCCTCTTTTTCTTGATTTTTCAATAAGTTTTTCTGCAAAATCGGGTTTAACTCCCGCGCGGTCGGCAATTACGGAAAGGTCAGACTCACCGTCCTCAATCTCCCGAAGAATTTTTTCGCTGACTTTGGCATTTGCATAGGCTATGAAATAAAACGGACAGCCGTAAAACGCGTGTGCCGTTACGGCGATGCACAAAGCCATCGGAATATACCAAAGCTTAAGTATAAAAAATATTACGCCCGCTATTGATAAAATTCCAAGCGAAAGCGAGGTTACAGCAACCGCAAGAAGCAGTCTTTTGCGCCAAAGAAGCTTTTTCATAATCAGTTATCCCAGTTTGTAAATACTGCGGTAACGTCGTCGTCCTCGTTGAATTTGTCGAGCATTTTTTCCATATTCTCAACGTCCTCCTCGCTTGTAAGCTCAACGTAGGTTGAGGGTACTTTTGCAAGGTCGGCTGTTTCGATTTTATATCCGAGGGCAATGATAGCGTCACGAACGGAGTCAAGGTCATCGGTCGCGGTATAAATCTTATACTCGCCCTCGTCGCTGCGTATGTCCTCAGCGCCGCACTCAAGCGCGTCCTCCATAATCTTATCCTCTTCTATTTCCTCGTCCTCGTCAACTATGGTGATAACACCCTTCTCCTCGAAGAGATATGCCACACAGCCGTTCTGACCGAGGTTTCCGCCGTACTTTGAGAACCATGCACGAACGTTTCCTGCGGTTCTGTTACGGTTGTCGGTTGAGGTTTCAACAATGATAGCAACACCCGACGGACCGTATCCCTCGTAGGTGATTTCCTCGAAGTTTATATCGCTGTTATCGGTAAATTTCTTTATAGTACGCTGAATATTTTCGTTAGGCACGTTGTTAGCCTTTGCCTTTGCGATAAGGTCGCGAAGCTTTGGGTTGTTGGTCGGGTGGGGGCCGCCCGCCTTAATAGCAACCGCCATTTCCTTGCCTATTTTGGTGAAAATTTTCGCCTTTGCGGCATCGGATTTTTCCTTCTTGTGTTTAATGTTGTTCCATTTTGCATGTCCTGTCATACTTGTATCCTCTTTGTTTTTATTTTCAATTAAATTTTTTCCGGGCTCTGCATACAGATAAGATGAAGAGCTGTGCCAAGCACCTGCTTTGTTGCCGCAACAAGTGCTATTCGGTTGTTTTTCTGCTTTTCGTCCTCGCAGTTGAGAATCTTACACTCGTGATAGAAATAGTTGAAGTCTGCCGCGAGGTCAAGAATATATCTTGTTACGGTGCTTGGCTCGTAATCGTCAAGCGCAGCCTTTACTCTCTCGGGGAAGAGTGCAAGAGTTTTGGCAAGTGCCGCCTCGGGAGAGGTAAGCTCGGCATCGGTCATCTCTCCTCTATTCCCTGCCTTTTCAAGCACGGAGCAGGCTCTTGCGTAGGTATACTGAACGTAAGGTCCTGTATTTCCGTCAAAGGAGAGAGCCTCCTCCATAACGAAATTAATATCTCTCATACGGTTATTGGATAGGTAATAGAAAATTACAGCGCCAACGCCAACCTTTTCGGCAATAGCTCGGCACTCCGCATCATCGGGGTGCTTTTCCTTTGCTATATCGTATACGCGGCTGATTGCCTCGTCAAAAAGGTCCTTTAGAAGAATTACGTTTCCGGTACGGGTTGCAAGCTTTGCTCCGTTTATGCTGACAGTTCCGTAGGGTACGTGAACAAGCTCGTCATACCAATCGTATCCCATAAGCTCAACAACCTTGAACCACTGCGCGAAGTGAAGTGACTGCGCTGCACTGGTTACGTATATTGCCTTGTCGAATTTATATTCGCCCTTGCGGTATACTGCCGCCGCAATATCCCTCGTAGGATAGAGGGTTGAGCCGTCGCGCTTAAGAATAAGGCAAACCGGCATATTCCACTTTTCAAGGTTGACGATAGATGCTCCGTCGTCTATTTCAAGAAGCCCCATATTGCGAAGCTTTTCCACCTCGGCAGGCATTTTGTCGGTATAGAAGGACTCGCCCTTGTAGCTGTCAAACTCTATGCCGAGAAGCTTATACGTTTTCTGATACTCAAGAAGGCTGACGTCGACGAACCAACGCCAGAGCTTGAGATTTTCCTCGTCACCGTGCTCAAGCTTCGTAAACTCAGCTCGCGATTCGTCGGCAAGGATAGAGTGCTTTTTGCCTGCGGCTTCCTCCTCGGAAAGTCCCGCAACGCTTTCGTCCTCCTCAGTCTTTATCTCATTGTTTATTCTTACGTAAAGCTTGACAAGCTCGTCAACACCGCCCTCGGCAACCGTCTTTTCGTCGCCCCATTTCTTATATGCAACGATAAGCTTTCCGAACTGAGTTCCCCAGTCACCGAGATAATTGATACCTACGCACTTATAGCCCGCGAACTCGTGAAGGAGCTTCAAGGAGTGACCTATAACGGTAGTGCCGAGATGACCGATGTGGAAAGGCTTTGCAACGTTTGGCGAGGAATAGTCGAGCACGACGGTTTTACCCTCACCGCACATAGGAGAGCCGTATTTATCCCCGAGTCTTTCAATATCCGAAACAACTCTTTTTGCGAACTCTTCGTTGTTTATTTTGAAGTTAAGATAGCCACCGACAGCAGACACCTCGGTATATTCTGGAGAGCTTACCTCCTCCTTAAGCGCTTCGGCTATCTGAACGGGAGATTTGCGGAGCGTTTTTGAAAGGCGGAAGCAAGGAAGCGCTATATCACCCATAGTTCTGTCAGGCGGATACTCAAGCATACCGAATATCTCCTCGGACGAGAGAAGATTTTCACCGAATTTTGATGCAACGCAAGCGGCAAGCATATCTGCCGTTTTTTTCTTTAGTACAAGCATTTAATACTCCTCATCAAAGTGAATTTTTCATTTTAGTGTATTTCTTTCCGCTAACGTCTCCGTCAACGAGGCGCACGGGAATAAAAGTGTTCATATTGAAAGAATACGCAAGAGCCGACTCGAGTCCTGATTCAAGATAAAACTCCCCGTCCTTTTCGACAACGCATACCTCGGGAATTTCCTTGCCCATCTCAAGAAGCGAGGAAAGCTCGCTGACGAGCTCGGTATCAGCAGCATCGTCGGGGTAAAGAATACGCTCGGGAGTTACGTAAGCTGCTTTTTTTGCTTTATTCTGCTTCCACTCCTCAAAGGAAAGTATAAGCCTTTCGGCAACCTCCTCGGGCGTTGCGTGCGAGGTGTCTACAATCAAAGAGTAATTATTAAGGTCCTTGATATCAACCCCGTACTGCGTCATATATCTCTTTTTCTCACTCTCGCGGCGCGCTTTGGTTTCCTTGATAGTTTCCTCAAGCGTCGCGGAATGCTCACCTACTCTGTTCGCGCTCATTATACGGAGCGCACTTGTTTCCGGGTCAGCCGAAAGATAGACCTTGAACGTTCCCTTGGTAAAGTGCCATGCCATTCTCGAATCTATGATAAGGAGCTTGTCCACGTCGGAAAGTGCCTTTAATCCATCATCTATTTCATGGTCGATTTCCGGATGCGTTTCCATATACACGTTGAGCTCAACAACGCTCATTCCGTGCTTTGCGGCAATCGAGCGCACTATAGCGCCCGTGGAATAGTACTCTGCGCCAAGACGTTCTATGAGAATATTTGACACCGTACTTTTTCCGCTTCCGAGGTCGCCCGCAAGTGAAATTTTTTCCTGCATTTTTTTGATTTCTCCTAAAATATATATTAACTATATTATTATATACTAAAACAATAGGCTTGTCAAGTTTTTTTCCGTTTAGTGAATAAATTGGCGACAAAATGAGAAAATACAAATATAATCCATAGGAAAGGACGAAAAAATGGAAAAGAAATTCAAATTCAGCGATAATCCGACCGTAGCAAAAACCATTTACGGTGCAATAATTGCAATTCTTTGTATCACTGCAATTGTTGTAGGTATAGTAGCGGCAAACAACAGGAAAAAGGACGGTGCATTGGACAACACCCCGCCCGCTTCCGATGATGGCGGCACTACCGTAAACCCACCCGAAGAAACGCCCGACGATAAGCCCGGAAACGACGAAAAGCCACCCGAAGAAAAGCTTAATTTTATTGCTCCCGTCTCGGGCAGAGTAATGAAAGGCCACAGCACCTCAATCCCCGCCTATTCGACTACTCTTGAAGCCTGGAAAATACACACAGGCATTGATATTCTGACCGAAGAATCAGCAGACGTTTTTGCGGTTGAGAGAGGTGAGGTAACAGCTGTTTACGCGCACCCTATGCTCGGCAATACTATTGAAATAACCCACGCAAACGGCACTGTTTCGCGTTACTCCAATCTTGCATCAGACAACCTGCCCATCATTGGCACAGAGGTTGAATCGGGTGCAAAAATAGGTTGTGTAGGTGACAGCGCGATATCCGAGCTTGCCGATGAGCCGCATCTTCATTTTGAAATGCTAGTTAACAATACGTCGGTAAATCCGCTTGATTATATTTCCGAGGATGCAAAAAAGGTCTCTCTCGGAATAACCGATGAAGAGGCGGCATAGAGGGCGAATAAAAAACCGTCGGCAAAATAAGCCTGAGCATCAAATGGCCGCTGTCATAATTTCAAAATTTTGAATAAAATTCGCACTATGTGAAAACAGCGTGCAAGGCAGTCACGGAAAAACTCTTCACCGTCTGCTTTGCCCGCTGCTTTTTTATTTGTTGCAGGCAAACCGATAAGTCATTGAGAATGCAAAAAATTGCACGCAAAAAAATACGCAAAAAATGCAAAAATGCTATTGACATTTGTTGAAAAATGGAGTATAATGTGTGCATTAATTGAATAGAGCTAAATGAAACCGGCAGGAGATAAGGCTTGTGCCTTTCCAAAGGGGTAATACTCTCGGGTGTCGAATTGACGAAGACTGTTGGCGGATAGCAATCTGGAGAAGTTCGCTAAGCGCGGATGCCGAAGGGGCAAGTGGTCACTACCGTAATCTCTCAGGCAAAAGGACAGATTAAATTTTAAACGGCTTTCCTTGTTTTAAGGAGCTGCGTTTGTCGTCATCTTTTTCACCGCTATCTGAAAGTATAGCGGTGTTTTTTGTTTTATTCAGTTAAAAAATACTTTCAGGAGGTTCATTTTAAGATGGACAAAATCTTACAAGCTGTGGAACGCATCAACGGAGAAATAAACGGCGTTGTTTGGGGCGTTTTCGGATTGCTTCTTCTCGTCGGTACCGGCATCATCGTTACCGTCCTCACCAAATTCTTTCAGGTTACTCACATAAAAATGTGGTTTAAGCATACGCTTGGACATATGTTCGACAAGAGCGTTATTAAGCACAGCAAGGAAAAGGGCTCGATTTCTCCCTTTCAAGCACTCTGCACCGCGCTTGCCGCAACCGTCGGAACGGGTAATATCGCAGGTGTTGCCGCGGCTATATGCATCGGCGGTGCGGGAGCTGTTTTCTGGATGTGGGTAGCCGCATTCTTCGGCATGATGACAAATTATTGCGAGAACGTACTCGGTATTTACTTCCGCAGAAGAAACGAAGCGGGCGAATGGTCGGGCGGCGCAATGTACTACCTTGCCGACGGTCTTGGCAAGAAAAAAGGAATGAAGCACGTCGGAAAAATCCTCGCGATACTTTTCTGCATTTTCGCAATGCTAGCCTCTTTCGGAATCGGAAGCATGGGCCAGGTCAATAAAATCGTTACTAATATAGCCTCTGCCTTCGACGTGTCGGCACTTTCTTCCGTAGAAGTATTCAGCGGTGTTTCACTCTATTCGCTCATACTCGGCGCACTTATTATGCTCCTCACCGCGCTTATCACACTTGGCGGACTTAAAAGAATAGCTAACGTTGCCGAGAAAATAGTTCCCTTTATGGTTCTGATTTTCGTATTAGGCTCTTTGGTTATAATCGGAGTCAATTATGCAAATATTCTCCCCGCATTCAAGGCAATTTTCGTTAACGCGTTCAGCCCCGAGGCCTTCGTTGGCGGCGGTATCGGTGCGGTGGTCGGAAAGGTTATCACGCAGGGCTTTAAGCGCGGTGTTTTCTCAAACGAAGCAGGTCTCGGTTCGTCGGTTATGGTACACTCAAATTCCAACATTAAGGAACCTGTAAAGCAGGGCATGTGGGGTATCTTCGAGGTGTTTGCGGACACTATGGTGGTCTGCACGATGACGGCTCTCGTTATCCTTACGGCCGGTGGTCTTGACGGTGGAGTATTTAACGTTCTTACTGGAGAAATTGCTGAGGGATACACCGATGCCACCCTTGTCGGCGGCGCATTCAATTCGGTATTCTCATGGGGAAATATCGGTGAGAAATTCATCGCGGTCGCAATGTTCCTGTTCGCATTTACGACCGTTCTCGGTTGGTCGCATTACGGCTCTAAAGCCTGGGAATACCTCTTCGGCTCAAAGACCACGTACGTGTTCCGCATTATTCACGTTTGCACCGTTATCTTCGGCGCAATTCTCACCTCTTCCCTTGCGTGGGATATTTCGGACACCTTCAACGGTCTGATGATGATACCCAACCTTATAGGCGTTCTCGCGCTCTCTCCCCTCGTTGTAAAAATTACCAAAAACTATTTGCGAAGAGAAAAGGGCGGCGAAGATATCGAGCCCATGTATAACGCAAACCCGGAAATTCAGGCAGAAGAAATTAAAAGAACTATCGACGAATAAAGTGCTGCCGAATCAATTTGTTAGGCGTGATTTCTCGCTTTGCTCCGAGAATATAATCCCCAATTATTGCCGCGAAAAAAGCGAAATTTCCGCACCCTTTTATGATGAAAGGCTCATTGACTATTGTAAAAAGCTGCGTTTCGTGTTATAATAAAAGCAAAACGAACAGGAGAACAACCCTATGAATAATTTTAATTTTTATTCTCCCACCTACTTTGCATTCGGCAAGGGCAAGGAAAACGAGGTAGGAGCGCTTGTAAAGCGTTTTGGCGGCAGCCGCGTATTGCTTCATTACGGCGGAGGCTCGGTTAAGAAAAACGGTGTTTTCGACAGCGTTGTAAAATCTCTTAACGAAGCGCAAATTCCGTTTGTTGAACTAGGCGGTGTAAAGCCCAACCCAAGAAGCGGGCTCGTTTACGAGGGAATCGAGCTATGCAGAAAGGAAAAGATAGATTTCATACTCGCCATTGGCGGAGGAAGTACCATTGACTCCGCAAAGGCTATTGCGCTCGGCACCCCTTACGATGGAGATTTTTGGGATTTTTACCGCACCGGTACCCCCGTTGAAAAGGCTTTGCCCATCGGAACGGTCCTGACTATTGCCGCGGCAGGAAGCGAGGGCTCTGCCGCTACTGTAATCACGAACGAAGAAAACAAACTTAAATGGTCGGCAAGCGGTGACGTTTTAAGACCTAAGTTCTCGGTTATGAATCCGGAATTTACGTGTACCCTCCCCGCGTATCAGACCGCCTGCGGTATTACCGATATTATGATACACGTGTGCGAGCGTTATTTCACGAATACTAAGGACGTTGAAATTACCGACAGACTTTGCGAAGCGGTTCTCAAAGCAATGATTGAGGAAGCTCCGAAGGTAATGGGAGACCTTACAAATTACGAAGCTCGCGCCAATATTATGTGGGCGGGAATGATTGCGCACAACAATATCATAGGCGTAGGCCGCGACCAAGATTGGGGAACCCACGCCATAGAGCATGAGCTTTCGTCTCTTTACGATTGCGCTCACGGAGCCGGACTTGCCGTAATGTCACCCGCATGGATGAAGTTCGTATACAAGCACGATATCAACCGTTTCGCGCAGTTTGCCGTCCGCGTTTGGGGATGCGATATGAATTTCGCCACTCCCGAAGCTACCGCGCTCGAGGGCATTCATCGCTTTGAAATCTTCCTTAAGAGTATCGGAATGCCTACTACGTTCGCTGAGCTCGGTGCAAAAGAGGAGGATATTCCAAAAATGGTCGCACAGCTTTGCAAGCGGACGAGCATCGGCAATTTCGTCAAAATCGGCGCTGAGGAAGCAGAGGCTATTTTCAGATTGGCTCTTTGATTTGTTTTCAATTTTGAACGATATTTTTGACCTAAAAACCTTGAATTTTCTATTAATGCATGATATAATTACCCTATATTTTATTTGCGGAGAAAAAGAATGACCAACATAGCAATACTTGGCTTTGGCGTCGTAGGAAGCGGCGTTGCCGAAATGATTACAAAAAATTCCGCTGAGATAAAAAATGTCAGCGGTGAAGAAATAAATATTAAATACATTCTCGACCTTAGGGATTTTCCCGACTCACCCTTTGCCGACAAAGTAATTCACGATTACAACGTTATCTTAAACGATAAATCCGTTTCGGTCGTTGTTGAGGTTATGGGCGGCTCTCACCCGGCTTGCGAATTCACGCTTTCCGCTCTTAAGGCAGGAAAAAGTGTTGTTACCTCAAATAAAGAGGTTGTCGCAAATTTCGGTGACGAATTTCTCGCGCTTGCAAAGGAGATGGGAGTTTCCTATCGCTTTGAGGCTTCGGTAGGCGGCGGAATACCCATAATTTCGCCTATCATTTCCTCGGTAAGACAGAATAAAATTCGCGAGGTCCGCGGAATACTCAACGGAACGACTAACTACATTCTTACAAAAATGTTTTCCTTTGGAGACAGCTTTGAATCAGCGCTCGCTGATGCGCAGGCAAAGGGTTACGCTGAAAAAAATCCCGATGCTGACGTACTCGGACTCGATGCAGCAAGAAAGATAGTCATTCTTGCAGCTCTCACTACAGGAAAGCTGATATCCCCCGATAAAATTCATACCGAGGGTATCACGGGAATAAGAAAATCCGACGTTCTTGCGGCAGAGAAAATCGGTTGCAGCATAAAGCTCGTAGGCAGATGTGTCACACTTGACAGCGATTTTCCCTACGTTTTCGTTGCTCCGTTCATTATATCTCACGACGCTCCCCTTGCTACCGTTTGCGGTGTTTATAATGCCGTCGAATTAGTTGCAGAGCCGCTCGGAAACGTAATGTTTTACGGAAAGGGCGCGGGAGCAGAGCCTACCGCTTCTGCAGTAGTCTCCGACATCGTTGCAGGTATCGTATACGGAAACGTTGATTTGCCGAAATTCGAAAAATCGGAGAACATAAAAAGCTTCAGCGACTTCGAATCTAAAATTTATTTTGCCTATGACAAGTCCGCAAAAGCGAGTGTTGAATCGGTATTCGGCAAGGTCAATTTCATTGATAGCGACGAATGCGCCTTCATCACAGCGACTATGAGCGAATCCGAGTCGGAATCAAAGATTGCCGCTCTTTCGAAGCTTGGATTTACTCCCCTTTCCAAAATCAGACTTCTTTAATAATCCGTGCCGCTCCGAGAGGACAAGAATCCTCTCGGAGTTTTTATATAGCACAGCGACAGTTATGACACTCATAAAAAACAAGAGTACGTCGCTAACCGCTATAAGCACGTCGGTTGAAACAATAAAACCGAATAGTGTAAAAAACACAAAAAGCGCGGTATACCACCCCGATTTCTTCGTTTTAAAAAGATATTCGAGGCACTCGCTGCCGTAATAATACCAACACACAACGGTAGAAAATGCAAACGCGAAAATAAGCACCGTCAAAATAACCGTGCTTGCGTATCCGAGAGTGTTTTTGAAAACACTTGAAATTATTTCTATTCCTCCCGAAAAACCGGAGGCATCAACTCCCGAGACCGCAACCGCAAGTCCCGTCAGGGTACAAAGCACGGTGGTGTCAAAGAAAACCTCCAAAATTCCGAGCAGTCCTACCTCAGCGGCAGACATATTGGACCGTGCCTGTGCCATCGAGGAAGTTCCCGCACCCGCTTCGTTTGACAAAAGACCGCGGGCATACCCCTCTTTTATGGCTTTTGTTCCAAAAAAAGCCGACACGCCCCCTGTTATACTTGGAAAATTAAATGCCTCTGCAAGTATTTTGTTTACAGCCGAAGGCAGCTCGGAAATATGTTTTAAGATAACCGAAAGGCAGATTGAAATGTAAATTAAAGTTGCCATCGGTATTATAACCGAGGTGACACTGCTTATTTTTTTTGCCCCTCCTTTTATTACTGCTATTATCGGAATCGCGAAGGCTAGTGCAAAAATACAATCAGGGATTTTAACTGTCGAAACCGAAGAAACAAAGCTCTCGGATTGCAGGGCGCACCCCATCGAAAAGGATAGTAAGATACATAATATCGCATAAATCGAGCCAAGAGTGCCCCCTATTTTTGAAAAAGAGGATTTTATTACGTACATCATTCCGCCATGCTCCCCTGCCTTTCGGTCAGCGGCAAGAGCAGATTCACTGTACTTTATTACAGCGGCAAAAATGCTCGAGACAAAAATCCAGAATACGCTCCCCACTCCCCCGACAGAAATACCATAAGCTACACCGACTATATTTCCAACTCCCAGCGTTCCCGCAAGAGCTAAAAAAAGTGAGGCTCTTGAGGATTTATCCTTAAAGAGCCGAAGCATCTTACCTGCTGTTTTAATAGGGTGAATTATAAAGAAAAACCGTAGCTTTATAAGCATATAAAATCCAAATGCCGTAATAAGTATCGGCAATAAATCAAGTACAGACATAAAATAACCTCCGCTGAAAAATATGCGGAGGTTTCAATTTTTATTCAAAAAAACCAGGTAGTTATAATCCTGTACGCAATAAATCCGAGAGCGCCTATAAAAACACCGACAAGTATCCAGTTGGTAAAATAGTCCAGTTTTTTATATTTTTCCGCTTTGAGACGTTCCTTTTCGGCATCCTCCTCGGATTCCCGAAGCTCCTCCGGGACCTCGTCGTCCTCTGTCGACTCGGCTGCCTCCTCCAGACTGAAATCATACGTGCCATCTTTAATTTTTTCTTTTCTTTCGGCACTTGCTTTCATAACGTCTTCCACTGTGCGAAGCGTTATCTTGTCATCACTTCCCGCATCGCTTATTTTTTTTCCTATACGGCTTATCGCGAGGTTGATAGCTTCAACGTCGCGCGAGAGCGTCATTTCCTCAAAATCAGCCTCGCACTCAGCACACATATATCTTGGAGTTCCGAATCCGCCCATAGAGAGTATTGCGGCATTTTCGGGGTCTACCGTTGCCTTACATATAGAGCAGCTATCCATATTATTTAGTTCCTTTCAGTGCCGCGCGCACTTCTTTAAGATACTCCTCGCGCAGCACGGCTCTTTCTTCGGTTTCGGCTTCGGTAAGAGGTCTTACTTTTGCAATTCTTCCAAGCTCGTTTATTCTGTCTACCTTTGCTTTTTCCAAAACGCTATTCTCCTTTATAAAGCTTTGCAAGTCCGCCCTCCGAGGTCTCTCTGTAGAGATGCGAGAGGTCTTTGCCGGTTTCATACATAGTTTTTATTACCAAGTCAAGAGAAATTTTTCTTGAACCCGAGAGAAAATTCGCAAGACTCATAGCATTTATCGCACGCATTGCCGCAACCGCGTTACGCTCTATACAAGGTATCTGAACAAGTCCGCATATAGGGTCGCAGGTAAGTCCGAGGTGATGCTCAAAAGCGATTTCCGCTGCGTATTCTATCTGGTCGATTCCCATTTCAAAAAGCTCGCAAAGAGCTGCAGACGCCATAGAACAAGCAGTTCCTACCTCCGCCTGACAGCCACACTCGGCACCGCTGATTGAAGCATTTGTTTTTACAAGGTTTCCGATAAGGCCGGCAACCGCAAGAGCCTTGTATATCTGTCTGTCGCTAAAGTTATGCTTGTCCTGCATATATTTAAGAACAGAGGGCAAAACCGCGCAAGCTCCGCAAGTTGGTGCCGTAACTATAGTTCCGTTATCGGCATTCTGCTCGCTCACCGCATAGGCGTATGAGCAAACAAGGCGGTTTTCGCGCGTGACCTGACTTTCGTCAATATGCCTTTGATTGTATAGATACTGCGCCTTTCTTTCGACGTTAAGACCGCCGGGTAAAATTCCCGAGGTCGTAAGCCCCTCGTGAATGGCATGAGTCATAGTTGCCCATACCTTTGAGAGAAATCCGTAAAATTCCTCTCCCTCGCGCATTATTACGTAATCCGAGAGTCTTATTCCCTCTTTTTTACACAAGCGCGCTATTTCAGCAAAGGTGGTTTCGGGATAAATATTGTCAGCCGTACTGCTTTCGCGCCCGAGTATTTCTATATCACCGCCGCCGACACTCATAACCCGCATAACGTTGCCGCGAACTCCGTTCTTGACGGCAAATATATCCAGCGTATTTTCGTGCGGTAAATCTCTGTCCTTCGAATTGAAAATGATTTTGACAGACTTGTCGCCGCACATGCTTTCGATAGCGACGTCAGTGCCATGTCCCTTACCCGTATCGGAAAGTGAACCGTAAAGGATAACCTCGTATGAATCGGCATCAGGATTTTCTTCAACGAATATTCCCATAGCCTTTGCGGGACCCATTGTGTGAGAGCTTGACGGACCTTTTCCTATTTTATAGATATCTCTGATAGATTTCAAAATAATTCCCTCGCAATATTTTTAGCCTTTAAGAAGCTCTATTATAAGAAGGTAGTTTCGAAGTATATGGAACGGGTCTTTTACAGGGAGCGCCACTATTCTGTTCTCGGGTTTGCCGTCGCGGGAGCGAATCTGTATCCATTCTCCTCTGTCGTTCTCGGTGTTCGGGAAGGTTTTAAAGGTGTAATCGCGGACCTTCGGGTACCATGCGGCAATTTCCTCATCATCGCCGAAAAGAAGGGTTGAATAGAGGGATTCCGAGTGAACCCACCAAAGCTTTGAGCCGTTGTCCTCGGTGGTTTTTTTCACCATAGGCTCTGTCGGGTCTGGAATTGTTCCGCGAGGGTCTCCGCCCTCCATATCAGCAAAAAGCCTTATTCCGGAATACTCAGCGTCCCAGCCGAGACGAAGCGCATTTTTGAGCACTTTTTTGGTTTTTTCGTACCTTTCGGTATCACCGAAACGGCGCCACTCGGTTTCCATAAACCAGCAGTCCTCAATTGTGTGACCCGGATTTACGTATCTTCCTATCTGGCTTTCGGTATCGAAGGTGCCGTCAACTCTTACCATTTCATGAAGAATGCTGTTTTCATCAACGAAGGTATCGATGATATCCTTTGCGTAAGAATACGCATCATTTGAAATTTTCGATGCATCGGGGTGACAAAGCGCATCCATAGCATCGGCAAGAGTGCGCGCAGTATTGGTAAGAATCATAGGAATTCCGTGCGTGCGGTATCCCTTGGGCACGGGGTATGGATC